>DVKA01000083.1 GCA_018716365.1 Candidatus Caccocola faecipullorum | reverse complement strand
TTTCCGCGCCGTTTTTTTAGTCCTTCGGCTTCATCGTCGGGAAGAGGATGACGTCGCGGATGCTCTTCGAGTCGGTGAGCAGCATCGTCACGCGGTCGATGCCGATGCCCATTCCGCCCGTCGGCGGCAGGCCGTATTCGAGCGCGTTGACGAAGTCCTCGTCGAACGGGTGAGACTCGTCGTCGCCCTCGGCCTTCTTGCGCGCCTGGTCGATAAAGCGCTCGCGCTGGTCGAGCGGGTCGTTGAGCTCGCTGAAGGCGTTCGCTATCTCCCACGCGTTGATGTAGAGCTCGAAGCGGTCTGTGATGTCGGGATTTTCCCTGTTGCGCTTCGAGAGCGGCGAGATGACCGTCGGATGTCCTATGACGAATGTCGGCTGTATAAGCTTGTCCTCTACGTATTCGTCGAAGAAGAGCGGCAGTATGTCGAAGCGCGTAAACGACGGCTTGATCTCCAGACCGCGCAGCGCGGCCTGGCGGCGCGCCTCTTCGTCCGTGATGTTCATGAAATCTATTCCGACGTGCTCATGCACGAGCTCCGCCATCGTCGCGCGGCGGAAGGGCGGGTTGAGGTTTATCTCCGTGCCCTGATAGTTGACGACGCGGCCTCCCAGTTCGTCGGCGCAGGCGACTATCAGCTCTTCGGCGAGGTTCATCATATCCTCGTAGTTGCCGTAGGGCCAGTAGACTTCCATTGTTGTGAATTCAGGGTTGTGGCGCAGGTCCATGCCCTCGTTGCGGAACTGCTTGCCTATTTCATAGACGCGGCCCATCATACCGACGACGAGGCGCTTGAGGTAGAGCTCCGTCGCTATGCGCAGGTACATATCGATGTCGAGCGTGTTGTGGTGCGTGATGAAGGGGCGCGCATTCGCTCCCCCCGCGATGGTTGAGAGTATCGGCGTCTCGACTTCAAGCGTTCCGTGAGAGTCGAGGACGCGGCGGAAGGTCTGTATTATCTTCGTGCGTTTGCGGAATGTGTCGCGCACCTCTGGATTCGCAATAAGGTCGGCGTAGCGCTGGCGGTAGCGCACCTCCATGTCCTTGAGGCCGTGGTACTTCTCCGGCATCGGGCGCAGCGCCTTCGAGAGAAGCGTGAAGCTGCGCACGGAGAGCGTCAGCTCGCCGCGCTGTGTGCGGAAGGGAACGCCGACGAGGCCGATGAAGTCGCCCGCGTCGACCCACTTTTTGAAGAAGGTGTAGTCCTTCTCGCCGAGCACGTCGAACTGGAAGCAGAGCTGCAAACGGTCGAAGCCGTCTTCAAACGTAGCGAAGGCGGTCTTTCCGTGGCGGCGCAGCACGATTATGCGTCCCGCGGTCTGTATCTCGTCCTCGGCCCATTCTTCCGGCTTCAGATAATCATACTTTTCTTTGACGTAGCCGAGAGTCTGCTTCACCTCGTAATGGTCCTGCTTGTAGGGGTCGTAGCCCTCTTCGGCGCGGAGCCGCGCCAGTTTGTCTTTGCGCTGGCGTAAAATCTCCTCTTCCGGCATGACGTTCTGCTGCGCCGGCGAATTCTTCTTCTCTTCTGCCACTTGAATCACATCTCCCGTGTTTTTAATAAATCTTTATGATGGCGCTTAATTTTCACAATTTGGAGCTTCGCCGCGCTCAGCGCCGTTTTCTTCGAGGCCGCGGCCGGTCAGAAGCTTTTCCATATCTTCCCATTTTCTGACCATTGCGCCCTCGCGGCGGAGCTTCGGCGCTCCCGCGAAGCCCTTGAAGAGCGCTCCGAGCATTCTCTTCGCTATCATGAGCGCGAGCGGCTCTCCTTCGGTATTATAGATGTTTCTGCCGAGTTCGAGAAGAATCCCGGCCTGCGCCTCCGGGGCCTGCGAACAAAAACTGTCAGGCACCGGCGCGCCGAGACGCTTAAGCGCGCGCGGCACGAGCAGCGCGTCGCGCAGGACGCCGCGCGCGGCGAGCACAGCCGCGCAGCCGCGCGAAAGATAATCCTCAAAATCCTCGGGCGCGTAGCAGTCGCCGCTTCCGCCTATCATTCCTGGAAAGAGCGCCGCGACCTCGCCGACGGCCTCGCGCGACGCCGTTCCCTCATATCTCTGCGCCGGCGTGCGGCCGTGGACGAATACGAAATCAGCACCCGCATCGAAAAGCCTCGCGCAGAAATCCGCGGTCGTGAGCGCCGAGCCTCGCGGCATAAGGCGCACCTTCGCCCATACGGGAAGGCCGAATTTTTTCAATTCCCGCATCATCGCCGCGGCCTCGTCTGGAAATTCCATGAGCTTCGATCCCGCTCCCTTTTTCGTAACCTTCGGCATCGGGCAGGCCATGTTGACTTCCAGCGCGTCAAAGCCGCGTATCGTCAGCGCTATCTCCGCGCCCTCCGCAATCTCGCCGGAGCGCGCGCCGAAGAGCTGGAGCGCGCACGGGCGTTCGTCGTCGAAGCCGTAGAGCAGCTCCTTCGTCTTTCGCCCCTTGTATATGAGGCCGAGCGCGCTCACCATCTCCGTGTGGACGAGCCCCGCGCCGAGCGCGCGGTGGAACCGCCGGAAAGAGCTGAATGTTATGCCGGCAAGCGGCGCGAGCCATATCGGATTGTCGACCTCGACGCCGCCGATTTTTTCAGGCCATCCTGGAAGTGCGAACCCCGCGCCGTCCTTCAGCTTATTCTCCAAGACGGTTCCTTTCGTAGATTATGCGCAGGCCGTCCAGCGTAAGCCACTGGTCGACGGTGTCGATGCGGTTCGAATATTTTGCGATGAGCGGCGCGTGGCCTCCCGTCGCGATTACGCGGCACGGGCCGCCGAGTTCCTTGAATATTCCCTTGATTATCTTGTCGGTCATTCCGACCGTGCCGTAGATTATGCCGGACTGTATCGCTTCAACCGTGTTGCCGCCGATGACGTGCTCGGGAGCGACGAGCTCGATCTGCGGCAGTTTCGCCGTACGCGAGAAAAGAGACTCCATCGACAGCTCCATGCCGGGGGCTATCGCGCCGCCGAGGTACGCGCCGTCGCGCGAAATTACGTCGAACGTTATCGCCGTGCCCAGGTCGACGACGATGAGAGGCGCGCCGTATTTTTCGCGCGCGGCTACGGCGTTCACTATGCGGTCCGCCCCTATGCCGGTCGGGTTCTTCATCTTTATCGTGAGCCCCGTGTTGAGCTTCGCAGTGACGCGGATGCACTCTATGCCGATATATTTCCTCACTCCGCCGCGTATCATTTCGTCGAGCGGCGGCACGACGCTGCCGAATATCGCGCCGTCTATCGCGCTTTTGTCGATGCCGAACGACGAGAGCATACCCTGAATCATGAAACCGACTTCGTCCGCCGTGCGCTTGCGCGACGTGAGCCGCCAGTGCCCGACGAGTTTTTCTCCGTCGAATATGCCCATTACAGTGTTCGTGTTGCCGATGTCGAAGACGAGAAGCATCCGCCATTCCTCCCAAGAGATACAATTTTTATATTTTACAACACGGCGCGGAAATATAGCAGGACTGCGACGGAAAAGATGGCGATAAAGGGAACGCGCCGCAGCGGTGCGCCGCACCTGAGCGCAGCGGCGGCGCAGAAAATCGCGGCGGCGAGTACGAAGAGCGGCGTCGAGTATCCTATCTGCGCCGGAGTCAGCGACGCGAGCATTTCGAGCGCGTTCTGCGAAAAGCGCAGAATCAGCTCGCTCGTCCCGGCGAAGAGCGGCGCGAGCGGCAGACCGAGCATCGGAGGCAGGCTAAGCGCAAATATCAGAGGGAAGACGGCGGCGAAGTAAGGCACGGCGATTGCGTTGACGAAAAGCCCCGCGAGCGGGACGGAAGAAAAAACCTCCGCGACGACCGGAGCGCTGACGAACCAGACAAGCACGGAAAGCGCCGCCGCGCCGGCGAAGCCGCGCCCTACGAGCCTGACGCCAGCCGTTATGAAGAGCGCGGCGAGCACCGAAAGCCGCCATCCGACGTCGAAGAAGCTCCACGGGTTGTACAGAAGCATGAGGCAGGCCGCGGCGCTGACGTTGTTGAAAGACGAATGCGGCCGGCCCAAAGCTTCCGCCGCGATGCAGATCTGCGCCATCGCAGCCGCGCGCACGCCGCCCGGCGGAAATCCGGCGAAAGCTACGTAGAGCCACAGAAGTGCCGAGACCGCCGCCGTCCTCGCCGCGCCTCCGCGCTTCAGAAAAAAGAGCAGCCCCGCGAGCACGCCGACGTGAAAGCCGGAGACCGAGAGCAGGTGTATCGTTCCCGCGCGCTCGTGCGGCTCTTCTATCGCGGCGCTCCTGCGCCCCGTCGTGAGCGCGGACATGTATGCCGCGCTAAGCGGATAGAGCCGCGCGCTGAAAAGCGCGTCAAGGTGTGCACGCCACGCCGCGAGCCCCGAGGGCGGAGCCGTCTCTCGGATTTCAAAAAGTTCCAGTTTTTTCACCGCGCCCTTGCCGCGCCAGAAAAGCATCTCGTCGAAGCCGCCGCGCTCCTTCGCGCGTTTGAAATCGAACGACGCGGCGCGCAGCCGCACACCGGCGCCCTCGCGCAGATTCTCGCGCGAGTAGGCTGCGACGCGCCCGTACGGCGTTTCTATGAGATAGGCGCGCGTTTTGCCCCATTCGCGCGCAAGCAGGATTTTTCCGTAACTTTCGAAGCTATCGGGAAATGAAATTTTTTCGCGCATGCGCGCGGCGGATATAAAAGACAGAGAAAAGGAAAGAATTACGACGAGCGCGAAAATCCTTCGCCAGTCAGGAACCGTACGCTCCGTCCCGGCAAAAATCGCGGCGGCCGTCAGAAGAGCGGATACTGCGGCGATTACGGAGGACGGCGCGGACGTACGCGCTCCGAGCAGAATTGAGACGCAGAGCGAGATAAATATAAAAAAGGCGGGAGCCGCGGCGAGCGGCCCCTCCTTAACCGCCAATCGTTATGTCGTCCTTTATTGCGTCAAATTTCTTCGGGCCGATGCCCTTGACGTTCATCAGATCCTCGGCGCGGCGGAATGGGCCGTTTGCCTCGCGGTATGCGATTATCGCCTGTCCCGTCTTCGGCCCTATCCCCGCAAGCGTGTCGAGCTCGCCGAGGCTCGCGGTGTTTATATTGATTTTGCCGGAGGCCGCGGGCGCGCGCGGCGCGGACGAAACAGGCTGCGCGGCAGTGGCCGCAGGCGCGGAGGGCTGAGGCTGTGCCGTCTCGCCCTTGCGCGGGAATTTTATGTGGACTCCGTCAGAGAGCATCGCGGCGAGGTTGACGGCCTCTTGATCGGCGTCGGGCGAAAATCCGCCCGCCGCGTTCAGCGCTTCGTAGACGCGCGACGACGGCGCTATCTCGTAGACGCCGGGATTGCGCACCGCGCCGGTGACGTAGACGACCCACTTAGCCGCCGGCGTGCTCTGCGCGACGGAGGCGATACGTTCCGGCCCGGACTGCGCGGGGGCGGCGGCCTGCGGCGTTATGTCGAGCGTGTCTTCCATCTGCGGCATCTCGGACGGGAGCCCCGCCGTGTCTTTGCCGAACTCGCCGCGAAACGAATTCAGCAGCAAAAAGGCGACGGCGAAGCAGAGAATCCCCGCCGCGGTCAGCAGCTTGCCCGAAGCGCGAAAATTCATTTCGTCCTCCGCTCGCCTTCAAGCGACCAGTGGCTTGCGCGCGTAATCGTGACCGGTATAGTCTTTCCGAAATCCGATTCGTCGCCGGGGATTATTACGACCTTGTCGGTCATCGTGCGTCCCTGTATCCTGCCTTCGCCGCGCGGCGCCCAGCCGTCGGCGAGTATATCGAAGTCACGGCCGACGTACTGTTCGTTCGAGCCGCGCGCAATCGACGCCTGAAGCGCGTTCATCTCGTTAAGCCGCGCCGCCTTGACGCGGTTGTCTATCTGCCCGTCCATCACGGCGGCGCGCGTACCTTCGCGCGGCGAGTAGGCCGCCGTATGCACTATGTCGAACTTCACCGTTTCGAGCAGACGGTACGAATCGCGGAAATCCTCCTCCGTTTCGCCCGGGAAGCCGACGATGAGATCCGTCGTGAGGCTCACGTCGGGTAGCGCGGCCTTTATCCTCTCCACCAGCTCCAGGTACTGCCCCGAGGTGTAGCCGCGGTTCATCTCGCGCAGTATCCTGTCGCTGCCGGACTGCACGGGCAGATTTATCGCGCGGCATATCGTCGGATTGTCGCGCATCACGTCGAGGATGTCAGCTTCAAAATCCTTCGGGTGCGAGGTTGCGAAGCGGAGCCGTTCGAGCCCCGGCAGAGCCGCCGTATCTGCGAGCAGCGAGGCGAAGCCGTAGCCGTTTTTCAGATCCTTGCCGTAAGCGTCGACGTTCTGCCCAAGCAGCGTAATTTCGCGCGCGCCGCCGTCGATGAGCGTCCTGACCTCTTTCAGAATATCCTCGTGCGCGCGCGACTGGAGCCTGCCGCGCACGTAAGGGACTATGCAGTACGAACAGAACCGGTCGCAGCCGTAGGTTATCGTGACATAGGCCTTGAAGGGGTTTGTGCGCGAGGTCGGCGCAACTTCAAGGTCGATGAGCGCGCGCGGGTCGTCGTCCATGAAAAAGCGCGGCGCGCAGTCGGGCGTGATCTCCGCCGCGGCCTGAGGCACGAGGCCGAGATGGCGCGGCCCGGAGACGAGCTTGACGCAGGGGAATTTTTTCGCCATTTCGTGCCCTATGCGCTGCGCCATGCAGCCTATGAGGACGACCGCGGGTTTGCCCGTCCTGCGCCGCTGAAGGTCGTAGCGCCCTATTTCGCTCGCGGCCTTCTGCTCCGCCTTCTCGCGGATGCTGCAGGTAACGAGCATCACGACGTCGGCCTCATCCTCCGCCGACTCCGTCCACCCCATATGGTTCATCGCGGTGCGCAGCCTGTCCCCGTCGTAGGAATTCATCTGGCATCCGAAAACTCTGACAAAAAATTTACGCAAAGGCGGTTGCTCCTTCAATTCATATATTCATAAATTTCGCGCCGCGTCTTTGCGCGGCACATTGCTACAGCTCATTATTTTACATTACATATATGAAATTGTCTGCGTATCGCGCCGCACCGGCGGCAAAGCAAAAGGCCCGGCCTTCCTCCGCCGGGCGCTCTCTTCGCTTTTGATGACGATTCGCTTATTTTTTAGAACTCGACCGTTTCTCCGTCCTCGGGAACGTGTACGCGGTCTTCGATTTTCAGCATCTTCGCGAGCGCTCTTACGTTCTTTCTGGAGACCGTGCAGTGGTTGACGACGTCCATGTGGACGGCTACGATTTCAGCCTCGGGCAGGAAAGCGGCGGCCTTCGCCACGTCCGCCGTGCCCATGATGATACTTTCGTTGTAGCCGAGCATCTTCGCATAGCCGGTGTTCATGATGAGCACGTCGGGCTTGACAGTGCGGAGCGTCTTCGAGACGCGCGGCGTCCATACCGTGTCGCCGAGCAGATATACGGTCTTTTCATCTGGCGCGGCGAACACCACGCCCATGCTTTCGCCGAGCAGCTCCGCCGCAGCGGCGTCGTCGTACATCGCCTGCGTGCCGTGCGTCCCCTCTACGCGCGTCAGCGTTACGCCGCCGAACGACGCGCTCCCGTCAAGCACCGTGACGTTCTTGAAGCCCGCTTTGCGTATCGCGGCCGCGTCGGCCTCGTCCTGCACAAAGAACGGAAGCTCTTTGTCGATGAACCGCTGCGCGATTTCGTCCCAGTGGTCGAGGTGCGTATGCGTGACGATTACCGCGTCGACGCCCTCCATTATTTTTTCTTTGGATTCTGGCAGCTCTACGGTCGGGTTCCTCACCTCGGAGTTGAACGACCCCGGAAAGCCCTCGTAGCGTCCTTTTTCCGCAAGCATCGGGTCTATGAGGAAGGTCGTCCCGTTATAGATTACCTTCCCTGTGGCGCTGCGCAGCTGCTGATAAGAGACACCTTTCGTATTCATCGTCAATTCCTCCGTCGTTTCTGATGTTTCGGGCGCTTCCGCGCCGAACGGCTGAATTATAGATGAAGCGCCTCTCCGCCGCCACGATGCGATTCAACCCTTTCGGGCCGTTCGCTTGAATTTTTCAACTCCTCGCGCTAAAAGGGGCCAACGGTGCGCAGCACTATGTCTATGCTGCATACGCCGTACTTTTCCGCCTCGGAGAGAAAGCCGTCGCGTTCCTCCTCCGACATGAAATATACGTCGACGACGTAAGAGGGCTTGCCCGTCACTCGGTAACAGTGGATTATCTTGTATTCGCTGCAGCTGATAAAATCCTCAAAATCCTGCGGCTGCGACGCGCGCAGCTCAACCTTTATCAGCGCGTGTATCTTGTACCCGTAGACCGGGCAGTTCACGTTGACCGTGTAACGCTGGATTATTCCCCAATCTTCAAGCCGCTCGATGCGGTTCTTCACCGCCTGGCCCGTAAGGTGTACGCGCCTTCCAAGCTCCTGCATAGTTATGCGCCCGTCGCGCCACAGTATGCTTATGATTTCTTCGTCCGTCTTGTCAGTCTTGTCGTAATTCATTTCGCGCACCTCCGCCGTATCGCGCCTGTATCAGCATTCTACAACACCGCGTGGCGCGTCCGCAAACGTGCGCGGCTTTCCGATTGCGCGCGTTTCGCGTTACGCGCTATACTTAGCGGCGGAAAGACAAGATTGGAGGAATCTTCATGAACTTTAGAAAATTTCTGCTCGCCGCGGCGATTGCGGCGCTCGCAGCCTCGCAGGCTTTCGCGGCGGCGCTGCCTGAGGTGGAAGGCTGG
Organism: Candidatus Caccocola faecipullorum; assembly: GCA_018716365.1. Taxonomy (GTDB): domain Bacteria; phylum Synergistota; class Synergistia; order Synergistales; family Synergistaceae; genus Caccocola; species Caccocola faecipullorum. Next base: position 10,610 of record DVKA01000083.1, on the reverse strand, counting down.
ACGTGCGGCCCGCTGCGCGAGACGCAGCTCGACACGGTCTCAGGGCATCAGGGACAGTGGCTCGAACGCGAGTACAGGACGGCGAACGGCGCTAAGTTCCTCGCCGTATGGATGGAGGGCGCGGGGCCGAAGCTCTGGAAACCGGCCGCAGAAGTCGGCGAAGGCGGAGAGACGTCGGGCGGCGAGAGCGCGGAGAAAATTTCCGTCGCGGGACGCGACGCAATGCTCGAAAGCCGCCCCGTCCTCGGCCTGAGCCTCGTCGTGAAGATCGGCAAGGATGGCGTGCTGACGCTGGAATCGCAGTCGGCCGGCAAGGACGAGCTGACGCGCGCCGCGGAGACGCTGATAAAACATATGGAGGCGGAGAAAGCCGAAAAATAGTCGCGCGCGATGCGTAGGCAAAACGGCATAAAGAGAGCGGCGCGTCCCGAGCTTTACCGGCGCGCCGCACTTTTTTGACTTCCGCGTAAATCCGCGGCTGCGTCACAAAGCTTTCCGCTTTTCCATGCACTCCGCACGCCACGGGCAGCGCGCGCAGCGTTCCGTTATTCCGCAAAAGTCCCCGGAGACGGCGCGGATCGCCGCGTTTTCTATCTCTTCTTCGATTTTTGCAAAATCTTCCGCATCGTAGAGGCGGACTTCGCCCGTTCCGTCGGAGCGCAGATATATGAGCGCCGAGTCGATCGGCGTGCCCGCGCCACCGTCCGCGGCGAGGCAGCGGTTCAGCGCGCAGGCGTAGAATTCGAGCTGTTTTTCGTAATAGAACGACGGAGCCGTCTCCTCCGGCGCGCTCTTCCAGTCGCGCAGGTGCAGCCCGTCGGCGTCGCGCCAGAAAAGGTCCGTCGCGCCTATCAGCACGGTGCCGTTAAGCGGCACGCGGAAGCGCGTCTCCCTTTGCAGCGCGCCCTCCTCTCCGGCGAGCGCGGCGAGACGCGCGCATTCTTCCGACGCAGCGAAGCGTTCGAGCATCGCGCGAAGCTCCGCGCGTTTTGCGTCGGAGCGGTATTGTCCGCGCAGCTCGGCTGGCAGCCGCCAGTAGACCGCGCGCCATTCGTTTCCGCGCTTTTCCGGCAGCAGCGCCGCGAGGCTTTCGGTGTGGAAATTCCAGCGCGCGAGCAGCCAGTGCGCCATGACGCCGAAGTCCGCTCCGCCCCCGCCGCCTTTGATTATCCAGTCCGCGTCGCGCCCCTGCCGGTAGATCATGCGGTAGGCCGCGGGACACCACGAGAGCAGCGCGTAGGCCGAGGCAGAAATGCGTCCGAGCTTTGCCGGGCTCACGACCTTCAGTTCCAATCTCTCTCCCTCAGCCGGAGCTTTGTATTCCGCGTACTTCGGAAGGCTTTCGTCGTCTTCGTTCAGATCCGTGTATTCGTCGCATAACCCGCGCTCTATTATCGAGCCGAGAAAATTCGGCTTCGCGCTCTCCGCTTTCTTCGGCTCTTTGTAAATTCCGCAGAGTATCAGGCGGTCGCGCGCGCGCGTGAAGCCGACATACCAGAGCCGTTCAAGCTCCTCGCGCTGCGCGGCGTTTTCCTCGTACCTTTCCCATCTGTACGCCGCTGTGCGTCCGTCGCCGCGCGTTTCGCCCGCGCCTTCGAGGTATTCGGGGTAATCTTTCGCCGCCGCGCCGTATTTTTTTGAGACGATGATCGACGGCAGGGACGCGCCCTTTTTGTCGGAGAGCGTCATGGCGACGACTGGGAATTCAAGGCCTTTCGAAGCGTGGACGGTCATTACGCGCACCGCGTCGATTTCGTCGCCGAAGAGCTCCGGCTCCTCTTTCGCGCTACCGGAGGAAGAAGCGGTGAGCAGGTATTCGGCGCAGCCGCGCAGCGACTTACCTTCCGAGCGCTCGTACTCGGCCGCGATGTTGGCAAGGTACGCAACGTTCGCGTTGACGCGCAGGCGGCGCATTCCAGCGTAGTTTTCGAGGAAATGCGGCGTTTTCAGCAGGCCGAGCAGCACTTCAGACACTCCGCCCAGCAGCGCGCGGCGGCGCATTTCGTCAAGCCGCTCCATAACGTCTGGCCGCGCGTGGGACACGGCCTCCGCGAGCGGCAGCGAACCTCCGCGCTCTTTTTTTTCAAGAGCCGCCTCTATGAGAGCCCCGGCTTCCGCGCTTTCGACGCCGCTGAACGGCGAGGCGAGCCAGCCCGCGAGGAAGAGCGGGTCTTCCGGCGAGGCGAGCAGCGAAACGAGGTTGACGAGGTCGCCCGTCTCACCGCGGCCGAAGTAGTCTTTGCTCGTCGAAAGCACGTAGGGCAGGCCGATACGTTCAAAGGCGCGCTCGATGTCCGAGTATTCGGCGCGCGTCTGGACGAGCACCGCGAAGTCGCGCCAGCGGACGGGGCGGAAGGCCTTCGTCCCTTTGTCCCAGACCGGAGCCTGCGCCTCGACCATTGCGGCGAATTTCCGCCCGAGCCCCGCGTAGAGGCGCATACGCAGCGCCGCCGCGTCCGGGCGTTCGTCTTTGTTTTCCGTGTACGGCGCGCAGGCGCGCAGAGCTTCGAAGCGGGGATATGGCACATCCGCGCCGTCGCGCCTCGTCGAGGCTTCGTCGTTCTCCGGCGCGGCGAGCCGCTCGTAGAGGACCGGCGAGTCCGCGCCGCTCCACATTTCGCCGAAGAGGCCGTTGAATTTTTCGAGAAGCCCCTTCGCTGTGCGGAAGTTCTGATCGAGCACGACGTACTTTGCAGATTCAGGGCTGTTCATCGCGCGCGCCGTGTAGTCTCGGAACAAACCGAGGTCGGCGTGGCGGAAGCGGTAAATCGACTGTTTCTGGTCGCCGACGACAAAGAGCGTCGCGCCGCCCTCGCCACCGCCCCAGAGCGATTCTATGAGCTCGTTCTGCAGCGGGTCGGTGTCCTGAAATTCGTCGACCATTATATGTTTGAATTTCGTCCGGTACTCGGGCGACGAGCGGACGACCTTCGAGGCATAGTATATGAGGTCTGCTATCGAGAGAAGCCCCTCGCGGCGGCGGAACTCGTCCCAGCAGGCCCAGCCCACGGCGCAGGCTTTACAGAGCAGGCTGTTGATGCGCTTTTCAGCCTCTGACGGCGGCGCAAGCAGCGCCAGTCTTTCCACAGTCTCGTCGCGCCAATCGGAAACAGGCCGCCCAAGCAGGGCTTCTATCTCTTTTTTTATGTTTCCGCTTGGAAGCGGCTTCAGCGCCTCGGCGAACAAACTTTCACAGAATTCGGAAAGAGCGCCGCAGTCCTCCGGCGAGAGGGTGCGCGCGCGCCATTTTTCATAAAAACCGGCGAGCCGCATCTGCGTTTTATTTCCTCCGTCGAGCGCTCCGTCCGCCGCAAGCGCGGACAGAATTTCGCCCATCCACAGCTCGTATATTTCACGGCGGATGCGGCCCATTGATGCGGCCGCCTCTTCAAGCGCGCTTCCGTCGCAGTTCCACAGATCTTCCGCGCTCTGTCCGGCACAGTAAAGTTTTTCCGCGCACTCGCGCGCGGCCTCCGCCACGGCTTCGGGCGTCAGAGCGTTGAGCGCGTCCATGAAGTCCGGCGAGCGGAACAATTCTTCGGCGCGCGTACGCCACTCGTCCGGCAGCGCCGCGGCGATTTTGCAGAACGAGGCCGAAGAGAGCGCGGAGGCGAATTCGCGCCACCATATCTCCTCTTTCGGCGCGGGCATTATCGCGGCCGCCGGGTCGATGTCGAGCGCAAGCCCAGACTCGCGTATCAGCTTCATAGCGAATGCGTGTACCGTCGAAATGTATGCGTCCTCTATTTCGTCTATACGCCCGCCCAGATGCGCCAGCTCGTCGGGATAGGCTTCGTACCACGAGACGAGCGTTTTTTTTATTCTGTCGAGCATTTCGGCCGCGGCCTTTTTCGTAAATGTCAGCACGAGTATTTCGCCGGCGCTGCACGACGGGTCTGAGGCGAGCAGCCATGCGAAGCGCTGCGAAAGAGTCTGGGTCTTTCCTGTGCCGGCGCCGGCGCTGACGACGGTGAGGCGCGCTTCGCTTTTGAGCGCGGCTGTTTGGTCCTCCGTCCCTTTCACGAGCGAATGCCAATTCGGCGCGTTATTCTCCGTCATTGTTCTCCGCCTCCTCCGTCAACGATTCTATGTAGACGCGCTTTTCTCTCTTGCGGCAGAGCGTGAAGTAGGCGCATGTCTGGCAGAGGCGGCTTTTCACGTCGTACTTCGGCGGATATTCGCCTCCGCGCACCGACTCCGCCATTCGCGCCATGAGTTCGAGCGCGCCGTCGATGCGCTCGCCCATCGGGACTCGTTTGCGCGCCGTTCCTTCGAACGCATAGAGGTCGAAAAATTTATCCGAGAACCATCCGCTCAGCGACGGCCCCGCGTGGCCGAGCCAGCCGAAGCCGAGGATTTTTTCCCTGCGCGTCGCTTCGAGTACGGCGCAGTAGGCCGCGACTTGAAGTTCGGATTCGTGCGTTTTGCTTCCCCCAAGTTTGTAGTCGAGCACGACTATTCCGCCGTCGAACCGGTCTATCCTGTCAGCCTGCCCTGTGAAGAGCGCGCCCGCGAACTCAAAGCCGTCTAGCTTGACTTCCGTCTCAGTCGCCAGCTTCGGCGCGGAGGAAAGCCGCTCTTCAAGAGCGTCCTGCGCGGCCGCCATGTCGAACATCTGGTGGCGCAGCCGTTTTTCGTAGCGCGCAAGGCGCGGCTCCGAGTCCAGCTCGGGATACCCTTCCGACTTGAAGCGGCTCCAGTTGTCCATAACATAGCCGTGTATCGAAAGTTTTGCGTTTTCCGCCCTCGCCTGAAAAACTTCTTCCCAAACGAGGTGTGCGAGCGTTCCCGCCTTGCGGACGTCATACAGCGCAGGGCGCGCGCTTTCGAGGCCGAGCACGCGCTCGCACCAATACATATACGGACAGGCGTTCCATCTGTCTATGTCGCTGATGCGTATTTTCGGAAGCGCGGAGGCTGCTGCGCGCCCGACGGGCGCCGCCTCCTTCCGTCCGCGGCTCACAGGCGTGCATACGATTTCCGCCTGCGGGAACCACGGAGAGCCGCCGTCAGGCAGCGCGCGTTCCGCCGTATAGACGGCGGAGTTTACGAGCCTCCAGCACCGTTCGCCGCCCTCTTTCAGCGCGGACGACAAAAAACGCGACTCGCCGCATTCCTCGCCGTTTTCGTTGAACAGAGCGCGCGTTACGACGGCGCACTCGCGCCCCGTCGCTAGGATGCGGCGGAAGACGGCCTCTTTCTGCTCGCGCTCTTCATGAAGTTCTGGAAGGTGCGACGGCTCTTCGCCCTCCTGCGGCGAGGCGTTGAATTTCGCCTTTTCGTCGTTGCCGAGCAGCATCGACTCGCGCAGCACGCCCGGCCAGCGATTTGAGTCCACGCCGGTCATTATCCAGCAGCGGTGCGAGGCGAGCGTCGGCGGCGGGCCGGCGTAGACCGTTACGGAACGGCTCTGCGGCAGCTGCACGGGCAGAGTCGCGGTCGCGCCCCATTCGCTGATGAAGGCCGCGGCCTCCGCTCCGTTCAGAGTTATATCCGCCGCGGGGCCGATGTCCTTGGAATCGTCCGCGAGCTTTCTGATTTTTTTGTCGAGCTCGTCGAGCGCCGCGGCCGTCTGCTTTACGTTTCCATCCAGATCGCTCAGCTCCGCGGCCGCCGACGCGGCCCTTGCCGCGACGCGGCATTCTTTCAGGAAATCGCGCCAGAGAGAAAGCGCTTTCTCCGGCGGCGTGCCCTTTTCAAAATCTTCGCAGAGCGCGGCGGCGCGGCGCAGCGTTTCTCCCGCCTCTTCCGGCAGCGCGCCGAGCCACGCCTCCATGCCGTCTGGCAGCAAGCTGCCGTCGTACCGCGGAAGCTCGCCGTTCCATCCGAAAAGCAGCGGGTTTGAAACGAGCAGCGCCGTCTCCCGGTTGCCCCATCCTGAGCGGTATGCGCGCCATATCGCAGATGGCAGGCCGCCGAGCGGAGTATCGCCCGCCGTTCCGCCCTCCTGCACATTGTAGGGGATTTTATAGCGCGAGAGCGCGTATTCCGATATGTGAAGCCTGTCGGGGCCGGTCATGAGGCCTACGGAGCCGTATCCGCCGAACTCGCCGAGCGCGGCCAGAGCACCGTCTCCGCAGGCCCAGAGCGCGAGCTCGCGCGCGACGGCTTCGAGCTCCAGCTGCGGGTTGCCCGCGTCTATTTTTACGACCGGGACGTTCCATTTCGGCCGCCCCTTATACCCCTCGTTGAGCTGCAATATTCCGTCGTGAAACCAGTCTAGCCCGGTCTCTGGCTGGAACATTTCCAGATCCGCAAGCTCGCCGAGCGCCTTCACGAGCCGGAGCTGCGACGAGGTGAACGAGAGGAATCCGGCGAAAACTATCTTCTTTCCCTCGACGAAGGCGCGCCCCGCGCCGGTCAGCAGCTTTCTGCGCGCGAGCGTAAAAATCTGCGCGGCGTCGGCGAGGCCGTATTCTTCAAGATATTCCGTGTATTTTTCGTAGAGCTCTATCAGCACCGATTCCGGCGAGTATTCCCCAACCTCTCCGCCAAGCGCGGAACGCAGCGAATCCGCCGAAACTTCCTCCGTAAGCAGGTCTTTTATATTTTCTCCAAGAACAGAGACGAAACCGGCGTGGCGGTAACCCGGTTCGAGCACCGCGCCCTTCTCCTCCGCCTTCGAGAGAAATTCCGAAAGCAGCCAGCGCAGTATAAGCTTGTGGTCGGGCGGGTCGATTATGCGTTCGTACTCTTTCGCCGCGCGCTGCAGCTCAGAGAGCAGGTCGCCAACCGTCCATATAATCGGGCGCGCGCCGAAGCCGGGCTCTTCGCCGCACAGCAGTTCGAGCATTGAGTCGCGGTCAAGCCTCGCGGGCACGATGAAGAGCGCCCTGCCGCCGTACTTTTTATAAATCTGCGAAAGCTCCGCGCGTTTATCATAAAGGCTGAAATAGCTTCTGACGGTTACAGCCATCGCCCAGCCTCCTTATTTAGCAAGCGGGCGCAGCGCTTCGGCGATGTAACGCCCCGTAACGCTCTCCGGCGACGCGGCGACCTCTTCGGGCGTTCCAGCGGCGACGATGCGCCCGCCCGCCTCTCCGCCGCCCGGCCCCATATCTATCACGTAGTCGGCGTTCGCTATCATGTCGAGGTCGTGCTCGATTACGACGACCGTCGCGCCATGTTCTATAAGGCGGCTCAGAACGCCGGTCAGCACGCGCACGTCGAGCGGATGCAGCCCTATCGTCGGCTCGTCGAAGACGAAGACCGCGTCGTCCTGCGCGCGCCCCATCTCGGCCGCGAGCTTGAGCCGCTGCGCTTCGCCGCCCGAGAGCGCCGGAGTCGCTTCGCCGAGAGTCAGGTAGCCGAGGCCGAGCTCGGAGAGCGTGCGCAGCTTTTCGCCAGCGCCCTTGACGCCGGAGAGTTTCTCACGCGCCTGGTCTACGGTCATAGCCATAAGCTCCGGCAGGGAAATTTCCCCGCCGCCGAGGTTCAACGTCACGCCGCGCGCGGCCTCCGAGTAGCGCCCTCCGCCGCATGAAGGGCAGACTATCTCGACGTCGGGCAGGAACTGCACGTCCATCGTTATCTGCCCAGTGCCGTCGCAGTCCGGGCAGCGCAGCGAGCCGGTGTTGTATGAGAAATCCCCGGTCTTGAGTTTGCGTTTTTTCGCCTCGGGCGAGGCCGCGTACAGCTTCCTCAGGTCGTCGAGCACGCCGCAGTAGGTAGCGACCGTCGAACGGACGTTCGCTCCGACCGGCGTCGCGTCAATGAGGTTCGCGCGCTTTATGCCCTCCGCTTCGAGCTCCTCTATGTGCGCCGGCATGGCCTCGCCCGCGATGCGCGCCTTGAGCGCCGGGACGAGGCTTTCGAGCACGAGCGTCGTTTTCCCCGAGCCTGAGACGCCCGTAACGACGGTCAGCCGCCCCTTCGGTATCTCAAGGGCCAGAGCGCGCACCGTGTGCAGCGGCTTTGTGCGCAGCGCTACGCGCCCTTTCGCAAACATCTCATCGCGCGCGGCGCGTTCCCTTGCCGCCGCGGATTCGCGCCCTGCGAGAAAACTGCCTATAAGCGACGCCGAATTGTTTTCTATATCGTCTACCGCGCCTTCGGCAACAACCCTGCCGCCGCCGGTCCCGGCGCCAGGCCCCATCTCTATCATCCAGTCAGCGGCGCGCAGCACGCGCGCGTCGTGGTCCACCATTACGACGGAATTTCCGTGCGACACAAGGTCACGCACGACGCCTAGCAGGCCGTCTACGTTTGCGGGATGAAGGCCTATCGACGGTTCGTCAAGCACGTAGAGCGTGCCGGTCGTGCGGCTGCGCACCGAGCGCGCAAGCTGGACGCGCTGGCGCTCTCCAGTAGAGAGCGTCGCTCCGGCGCGGTCGAGCGTGAGATAGCCGAGGCCGAGCTCTTCAAGCCGTTTCGCGGTGTTCAGGAACTGCGAGACGATGCTTTCCGCCATCGGGCGCATATCGTCGGGCATTTTTGCAGGCACTGCGGCGGCCCATTCCACCAGCGCGTCGAGAGTCATCGCCGCCGCTTGAGCTAGATCGACTCCGCAGAGAAGCGTAGAGCGCGCCTTTTCGTTAAGCCGAGAGCCCCCGCAGTCGGGACATACGCCCTGCTTAAGGAATTTTTCGACGCGCTTCATCCCCTGTTCGTCCTTCACCTTCGCGAGCGCGTTTTCCACCGTGTATACGGCGTTGTAGTATGTGAAGTCAAGCTCCCCCGCCACGTCGGAATTCTTCGATTTGTACAGAATATGCTTCTTCACAGCGGGGCCGTGGAAGACTATCTCGCGCTCCTCCGGCGTCAGCTCGCGGAAAGGCACGTCCGTGCGCACCCCCATCGCGCGGCAGACGTCGGTCATCAGCGACCACATCAGCGAATTCCACGGCGCGACGGCTCCTCCGTCTATCGTGAGCGATTCGTCCGGCACGAGCGCCGCTTCGTTGACCGCGCGCACGACGCCGACGCCTCCGCACGTCCGGCACGCGCCGCCGCTGTTGAACGAGAAGCTCTCGGCGCTCGGCCCTTCGAACTCCGCGCCGCATTCCGGGCAAACTATCTTCCCCATTGCGGCGGTCTCTATCGACGGCGGGCAGATATGCCCGTTCGGGCACCTGTGGCTTCCGAGCCGCGAGAACATAAGGCGCAGGCTGTTGAGCAGCTCCGTCATCGTGCCGAAGGTACTGCGCACTCCGGGCACGGCAGGGCGCTGGCGCAGCGCGAGCGCGGGCGGAATGTTTTCTATGCCGTCTATCTTCGCTTCGGCGGCCTGCGTCATACGCCGCCGCGTGTAGGTCGAGAGCGCTTCAAGGTAGCGCCGCGAGCCCTCAGCGTACAATATGCCGAGCGCGAGCGAGGACTTGCCGGAGCCGGAGACTCCTACGACGGCGACAAGCTTGCCGAGCGGCACCTCGACGTCTATATTTTTCAGATTATGCACGCGCGCGCCGTAAATTTTTACCGAGCGCGCCACGTCTGCCTCGTTTCCGTTGTTGTGAGATTCCATCAGAATTCTGCTCCGTGACAGTAATTTATGCAGGCGGCCTTACGCGCGCCGCCGTTTCAATATTATCACCCGCGGCGCGCGCGCGCCATAAAATTCCGCGCGCGCCGCCCGCCGCCGAACTTTGAGCTATAATTACAAAATGCCGCAAAGGCCTGGGAGGTGCGCGCATGGACGCGGATAAAATAATCGACAAACTATACGAAAGCGGCAACGCTTCGCGCGAAGAGCTGGAATTTCTGATAGATAACAGAAACGAAGAGATGGCGCAAAAATTATTCGCGCTCGCACGGCGGCGCGCGCTCGAACATTACGGGAACAAGATATATGTGCGCGGCCTCGTCGAAATTTCGAGCTTCTGCAAAAACGACTGCCTTTACTGCGGAATCAGGCGGAGCAACCACAACGCGCAGCGCTACCGTCTCACAAAGGACGAGATACTAGAATGCTGCCGCGAGGGCTGGGAGCTCGGCTTCCGCACATTCGTGCTGCAGGGCGGCGAAGACGCATATTACAGCGACGGCATAATGACGGAGATCATCGCCTCGATACGCGCCGGATACCCGGACTGCGCGATTACGCTCTCGCTCGGCGAGAAAACGCGCGAGACATACCGGCGCTACTACGACGCGGGCGCGAACCGCTACCTTCTGCGCCACGAGACGGCGACGCCTGAACATTACGCGAAGCTCCACCCGAAAGAGCTGTCGCTCGCAAACCGAATGGAGTGCCTGCAAAATCTGAAAGAGATAGGCTATCAGGTCGGCTGCGGCTTCATGGTAGGCTCTCCCTATCAGACGACAGCGGACCTCGCGCGCGACCTGCTCTTCATAAAAAGCTTCGCGCCGCAGATGGTAGGCATCGGGCCGTTCATCCCGCACCACGACACGCCGTTCGCGGACAAGCCGGCCGGCACGGCGGAGCTGACGCTCTTCCTGCTCGCGATAGTGCGGCTGATGAACCCGAAGGTGCTGCTGCCAGCGACGACGGCGCTCGGCACGATCGAAGGCGACGGACGCGAGCGCGGAATACTCGCCGGCTGCAACGTCGTGATGCCGAACCTCTCGCCGCAGTCTGTGCGCAAAAAATATATGCTCTACGACAACAAGCTGAGCAGCGGCGAAGAGGCCGCCGAGGCGCGCGCGGCGCT
>DVKA01000082.1 GCA_018716365.1 Candidatus Caccocola faecipullorum | reverse complement strand
AAGCGCGGCGAAGAAAGCTCCCGCGAAGAAAACTACGAAGAGCGCCGCTGCGAAGAAGGAGACAGCCGCTAAAAAAGAGACGACGGCGAAAAAGAGCGCGACCAGGCGCGCCGCCGAAAAGACGGCGAAGGAAAGCGCGGCGAAAAAAGCTCCGGCTAAAAAGGCCGCGTCGAAAACGTCCGCGAAGCTTCAGAAATTTGCACAGTACGAGGGAAAGACGCTCGTTATAGTCGAGTCCCCCGCGAAGGCCAAGACGCTCGAAAAGATACTCGGCCCGAAATACCGCGTGCTCGCGAGCATCGGCCACGTGCGCGACCTTCCGAAAGGGCGTATGGCGATAGACATCGAAAACAGCTTCGAGCCCGAGTACATACAGGTGCGCGGCAAGGCCGACCTCATAAAGACGCTCAAGGGAGCTTCGTCGGTTAGCGCCGGAACGCTGCTCGCCTCCGACCCCGACCGCGAGGGCGAGGCGATAGCGTGGCACCTGGCGACGCTGCTCGACATCGACACAAACAAACAGTGCCGCATAAGAATGCACGAGATCACGAGCCACGGCGTCAAAAGCGCGATAGCCGAGCCCGACGTGATAAACATGAACCTCGTCGAGGCGCAGCAGGCGCGCCGCGTGCTCGACCGCCTCGTCGGCTACGAGCTCAGCCCGCTGCTCTGGTACAAGGTGCAGCGCGGCCTCTCCGCCGGGCGCGTGCAGTCCGTCGCGCTGCGCATAGTCTGCGAGCGTCAGGAAGAGATAGAACGCTTCATCCCCGAGGAATACTGGCTGCTCGACGTGGCGGCTTCGAGCCTCGACGCGAAGCGCGGCTACAAGCTACGCGTAGAAAAATTCGAGGGCAAGCCCGTGACGATAAGCAGCGAAGACGAGGCGAACAAAGCCGAGGCCGCGATACGCGCGGGGCGGCTCGTCGTCGACGATTTCGGAACGAAGGAAAGTAAACGTCAGCCGAACCCGCCCTTCAAGACCAGTACGCTCCAGCAGGAGGCGTCGCGCCGCTGCGGCTTCGCGCCGCGCCGCACGATGCGCATAGCACAGGCGCTTTACGAAGGCGTCGAAATTCCGGGCCGCGGCCCGACGGGGCTTATCACCTACATGCGCACCGACAGCCTGCGGCTTGCGCCCGAGGCGCTCGAAGCCTCGCGCTCCTTCATACGCGAGAGCTTCGGCGAGGAATATCTACCCGCGTCGCCCAACGAGTACACGCCGAAGGGCAAGGCGCAGGACGCGCACGAGGCGATACGCGCGACCGACGCGTCTCTGACGCCCGAGTCGGTGAAGCCCTACCTCACGCCCGAGCAGTTCAAGCTGTACGAGCTGATATGGAGCCGCTTCATAGCGAGCCAGATGAAGGACGCCGTCGTCGCGCGCACGAACCTCGTGTGCAGCTCGGGCGGCTACCAGATGAAGCAGTCCGGCGTCGTCGTAACATTCGACGGCTGGGGCCGCGTCTACCCGCTCGGCATCAAGGACGTGACGATCGAGCCCGCCGTCAAGGGCGAGACGCTCAACATAGACGCGATAGAGAAAGAGCAGAAATTCACGCAGCCGCAGCCGCAGTACACCGAGGCCGGCCTCGTCAAGGCGCTCGAAGAAAAGGGCATAGGCCGCCCGTCGACCTACGCGACGATAATAGAGACGCTCTTCGCGCGCGGCTACGTGGACCGCGGCGAGGAGGACAAGCGGCTGAATCCGACGAAGCTCGGGCGGCTCGTCAATAATTTCTTGGTCAAATATTTCCCGACGCTCATCAACGTCGGCTTCACGGCGGAGATGGAGCAGGAGCTCGACCAGGTTGAGTCCGGCGACATCGAGTGGAAGAAGCTCATGGCCGACTTCTGGCACGAGTTCAAGCCCGCCGTCGACGAAGTCGCGGCGCACGGCGAGAGCATGAGGCCCGAACCTGAGCTCATAGGCGAGCAGTGTCCCGAGTGCGGGCGCGACCTCGTCATAAAGCGCGGGCGCTTCGGCGAGTTCATCGCCTGCACGGGCTATCCCGAGTGCCGCTACACGCGCAAGATAGTCAAGGGCACGGGCATCAAGTGCCCGAAATGCGGAGAAGGCGAGCTGATACGCCGCAAGGCGACGAAGGGCAAGATGGCGGGGCGCTTCTTCTACGGCTGCAACCGCTACCCGGACTGTGACTACGTGGCGTGGAAGAAGCCCGGCAAGGAAGAGAACGCGCAGAACGCGGGCGAGACGGAGGCGGCGGACGATGCCGGAGACATGTAAGACCGTAACGGTCGCGGGCGGCGGCCTCTCCGGCTCCGAGGCGGCGTGGCAGCTCGCGCGCCGCGGCGTGAAGGTGCGCCTCTACGAGATGCGCCCGAACAAAATGACGCCCGCGCACGAGACGGGGATGCTCGGCGAGCTCGTATGCAGCAACTCGCTCGGCGGCGAAAAGACGACGACCACCGCGGGCATTCTGAAGGCAGAGCTCACGCGTATGGGCAGCCTCATAATGGAATGCGCCGAACGCTCGCGCGTCCCAGCGGGCAACGCGCTCGCCGTAGACCGCGAACGCTTCGCTGCGATGATAGACGAAAAAATTTCAAACCACCCGAACATCAAGCTGGTGCGCGAGGAGCTTACGGAGCTTCCCGAAGAGCCCGCGATAATCGCGACCGGGCCGCTGACGAGCGCTCCGATGGCGGAGAAGCTCGCCTCTCTGACCGGCGAAGAATTTCTGTATTTCTACGACGCGGTCGCGCCGATAGTAGACGTTTCGACCGTCGACATGACGAAGGCCTTCAAGGCCAACCGCTACGGCGACGAGGGCGACTACATCAACTGCCCGATGAACGAAGAGGAATATAAAATTTTCTGGCGCGAGCTCGTGAACGCCGAGACCGCGCCGCGCCACGACTTCGAGGAAGAGCAGATGCGCCACTTCGACGGCTGCCTGCCCGTCGAGGTGATAGCGAAGCGCGGCGAGCAGACGCTGCTCTTCGGCCCGCTGCGCCCCGTCGGCTTCGAGGCGGCGAACGCCGGAGAAACTCCCTACGCCGTCGTGCAGCTGCGGCAGGACAACACCGAAGGGACGCTCTTCAACATCGTCGGCTTCCAGACCAACCTCAAGTGGGGAGAGCAGGAGCGCGTCTTCCGCCTCATACCGGCGCTGAAGAACGCTGAGTTCGTGCGCAAGGGCGTCATGCACAGGAACCTCTTCGTATGCGCGCCGCGCGTGCTCGACGGCTTTCTTCGCTTCAAAGGGCGCGATGCGCTTTACATAGCGGGGCAGGCCTCCGGCGTCGAGGGCTACCTTGAAAGCACTGCGATGGGTCTCGCCGCGGCGGTCTTCGCCTACGCGCAGCTCGCAGGCGAAGAGATGCCTGAGTTCCCGAAAGAGACCGCCGTCGGCTCGCTGCTGAATTATCTCCAGACGGCGCTGCCGGAGAGCTTCCAGCCGATGAACGTTAACCTCGGCATCTTCCCGCGCCTCGGCAAAAAAAAGATACGCAAACGCACCGAGCGCTGCGAGGCCTACGCGCGCCGCTCGCTCGAAGCCCTCGACAAATTCATCGAAGAACGCGCCGCGCTCTTCCGCGCGCAGGATTGACGAAGCTCGGAAAAAAACTACGCAGATTTTAAAGCCGGACGCCGAAGTCCGGCTTTTTCCATTTTCGGCCAAAACTATTGACATTTTGCTGAATCTTTTATATTTGACGCTTACTTGCGAATTTTCTTAAAATTTCCCTTGATATTTACAATTTTCCTGCTAGAATACCTGACATGACGGATAATATTTCTGAGTGCATCGAACTATACATAGACTATCTTCGCTCGCTCGGCAAGTCCGAGAACACGAGGATAAACTATCGCGTAGACCTCCGGCACTTCAGGGATTATCTAGAGGGACAGGGGATAACGGACGCTGCGGAGATAGATACGCGCGCCGTCAGGATATTCCTGAGCAGTATGCTCGGAGTAGGCGACGCGAAGACTTCGGCGTCGCGCCGCCTTTCCGCCGTCCGCGGATTTACCTCATGGCTCGCCGAGACCGGAAGGGCGGCGAACGACCCGTCGGCCGGCATGAAAGGGCCGAAGAAGCCCGACGCTCTGCCGCGCGCCATATCTTACGCCGACGCCGAGAGGCTTCTGACGCAGGGGCCGGAGGAAGGCTCGGAACATTACAGGCGCGACAGGCTGGTGCTCGAACTGCTTTACGGCGCGGGGCTCCGCGTCTCGGAGCTCATCGGGCTTAAGTGGGAGAACGTAGAGCTTGAGGAACGGATACTGCGCGTCATGGGCAAGGGATCGAAGGAACGCATCGCGCCTTTCGGCGTTCCGGCGCAGAAACTGCTCGAAGAATGGCGCGACATTACGCGCGTGGACGACAACGGGCCGCTCTTCCCGCCGGGCAAAAAAGGCGCGGAACGGCTCACCGTCAGGACCGTCGACAGAATCGTAACGCGCGCCGCGCGCCGCGTCGGGCTCCACGGCGTCACGCCGCACACGCTGCGCCACTGCTATGCGACGCATATGCTCGAAAACGGCGCGCCGCTCAAGGTCGTGCAGGATCTTCTGGGGCACGACAGCATCGCGGCGACGCAGCGCTATTTGAGGATAACGCCGTCGCAGATTAAAAAAAGCTATTTATCTGCTCATCCGCTCGCTTCGGCGGACGAGAGTTCGGAATCAGAAGAAGCATAATTTCAAGGGGGACGATTTTTCATGAACACACCGAGGGAACTTTTTGAGAACCGCCCGAAGATAACGGACGAAGCGGCAATGCAGGACCTTCTTGAGAAGACGCGCGTGGTCAGCCGCGTGCTCCAGGCGCGCAAGGACCGCAGCAACCCCGATTATCCGAAGCTCGCGCGCCTGCTGTGCGACCTTTCCGCCGCCAACGTCTACATAATCAACAAAGACGGGCGTATACTCGGCTACGCGTGGACCAGCGAGTACGACTGCCCGCTGATGGCGGAGATACTCATGAACGGGGCCATGCCGGCGTCGTACGTCGAGAAGGCCAACCAGGTGCACGAGTCGGTGCTGAACCACACCGACCACGGCCTCTGCGCCTACGCCGACCAGCCCTGCGCCTACTCGAACAAGCACGTCGTCATGGTGCCGATCAACGGCGCGGGCGACAGGCTCGGCACTCTGATTCTCGCGCGCTTCGGCTACCCGTTCGACACGCGCGACCTCGTCCTCGCGGAATACCTTTCGACGGTAGTCGGGATAGAAATCCTCAACGACCGGGGCAAATCGATAGAGGAGCGCGGGCGCGAGCGCCTCGTCGTGCAGATGGCGATGCGAGCGCTGTCGTACTCCGAGGTAGAGTCTGTGCGTCACATCATAGAAGATCTGGGAGGCCCGGAGGGCGTCGTCGTAGCCAGCAAGGTCGCAGACCGCGTCGGCGTCACGAGGAGCGTCATAGTCAACGCGCTGAGGAAGCTTGGCAGCGCCGGAATAATCGAAAGCCGCAGCCTCGGCATGAAGGGCACCTACATCAAGGTACTCAGCCCGCTCTTCCTTGAAGAGCTCGGCATAGCTTCAAAATAAACGGAAGGAGGCGTTTCTGCGATGAAGGCTAGAGTTCTGATAGCCGACGATTCTGTGCATATGCGTATGATATTGAAGGACATACTTGTAAAATGCGGCTACGAGGTCGTCGGAGAGGCCGACGACGGAGCTGAGGCCGTAAAACTGTACAACGAGCTGCTGCCCGACGTCGCGACGATCGACATCAGTATGCCGAAGATGGACGGCATAGCCGCGCTCAAGGCTATCAGGGCGGCGCACCCGAACGCCAAAGTCGTCACCGTCGGCGCGATGAACCAGCAGAATCTCGTCATCGAGGCGGTGCGCGCGGGGACGGCCGACTTCTTCCTGAAGCCGTTCCAGTCCGAGCGGGTGGACGAAGCTTTGCAGCGCGCCTTGAAACGCTGAAATACGGCTCAAAACGCCGAAAATATGATAAAATTCGCCTTGTAGCCTCAAGAGGCTGAAGTTATAAAATTTGTCGGTATTTATCAAACACGATTTTTTTGGAGGTCAAAACCACAGATGGCAGAAAAGACGGCTGCAGCGGCGCCTGCGGTAAGCGTGGGAGAAACGGTCAGCGGAACGGTGGAGCACATCGCGCCGTACGGAGCCTTTGTAAGGCTTGAGTCG
>DVKA01000009.1 GCA_018716365.1 Candidatus Caccocola faecipullorum | reverse complement strand
CGGCTTCAGCAGGCAGCCCGCGGCGCGCTCGGCGCGCACTATGCCGCGCGGCGTCCGCACGAGCATCGCGCCGTCGTTCATGCCGACGCCGGTGACCGTCCCTTTAACGAGCGAGCTTTCGGGCTCTTCCGCCGGAAGCGCGTATCCCATCTTTTTCGTCCCCCTTCGTTCCAATCGTCCGTTTCGTCAAAACCTGTATAAAGACGCTAATTTTTCTTCATAAAATTTTCGGCCGCGAGCAGCCTTCCGTCGGTCGGGCGCAGCCCTTCCGTCACGGCGCCGGACATGGAGGCCTCGCCGAAATTCACGGCGTGCCCGTTAGCAAGCGTCATGTCCGCGCCGTCGAAGCGCGCGCGCGTAACCTTCGCGTGGGAGAAATCCGCCATCTTGAGGTTCGCGCGCGAGAGGTCCGCATAGGAGAGGTCTGCCCCCGCGAAATTCGCCTTTTCGAGCGGCGCGCCGGAGAGATCCGCGAGCGCGAGCACGGCGCGCGCGAAGTGCGCCGCAGTCAAATCCGAGCCCGCAAACGAGCATTTCGTCATATTGCTGCCGATGAAGCCGCCGAGGCCGAGGCCGCAGCGCGCGAAGCTTGATTCGGTGAAATCCGTCTCCATTGCGACTATCTGCGTCAAGTCGCACTCCTCCGCCGCGATTTTGCTGCAGGAGCATTTTTGCAGCACGAGCATCGGTGCGCGCGCCTTCGCCAGCTTCGCGCCGTCGAGCGCGCAGCTCACGAAGAGCGCCTTTTCCATATTATTATCTGTAAAATCCGGTAACTTCGTGGCGGCTTCCATGAAGGTCGCCTCGCTGAGATTCGCGCCGTTCCACGCACACTCCGAAAATTCGCTTTTATGGAAGAAGGCGCGCGACATATCCGCGCCGTCGAGATCTGCGCGCGCGAGCTTCGCGCGCACGAACCGCGCGCCTCCGAGCTTCGCGCCCGTGAAATCGCAGTCCGCAAGCTCGGCCTTGTCGAAGGCCGCATCGGACAAATCCGCGCCGCGGAACGAACAACGCTCCACGCGGCAGCCGGTGAAGTCCGCGCCGGAAAGCGCCGCGCCGTCGAATAGGCACGAGATCAACGCGCGCCCCGCGAACGAAAGGCCGCCGGGCAATTCGCGCTGCGTGAAGTCAACGTTTTCTATTGTTTCCAATGCGAGCAGCTCATCGAGGCTCGCGCCGCGGTTCATCTCTTCCGCCACCGTCAGCGCCCCTTTCTCGCCTCTATGACGGTCCGCCCGACGTCAGCGCCGCGCAGCTCCGTAGCCTCGTTCGTGAACATACGGCAAAGGTCCGCGCCGAAGAGATTGCTGCCCGAGAGGTCCGCGCCGAACGCGCGCGCCTCGCGCATCGAGCCTCCGAAGAGGTTCACGCCGCGCATCGAAGCGCCTTCAAGGCGGCTGCGAGAGAAATCCCCGCCCGCCGCGTCCGCGCCGCTCCAGCGCGACGACGAAAGCTCGCAGCCGGTGAAAGACGCGCCGCGCGCCGATACGCAGGTGAAATCCGCGCCTCCGGCGTCGGAGTCCGTCCAGTTCGCGCCGTCGAGCTCCGCCTTTGTGAAATCGGCTTTGCGCGCCGAGCTGCCCCAGCAGAAGGTCGAGCCGCCGAGGGAAGCCTTTCTGAAATTCGCTCCGTCGGCGCGCGACTCGTGGAAATCCATCTTTCGCAGCTGCGCGCCGGAGAAATCCGCGCCACTCATGTCGCTGAAGCTGACGCGCGCCTCGCTCAGGTCCGCGCCCGCGGCTTTCAGCCTTTCGGCCCTGACCTTAGACAACGTCGCGCCCGCGAGCGACGCACCGGAAATGTCCGCGCCGGTCATAACCGCCTCGGAGAAATCGGCGTCCGCGGCCGCGGCCGACGATAAGTCCGCGCCGCTCAAGTCCGCGCCCACGAACGACGCGCCGGATAAACTGGCCGCCGCGAAGGCCGCGCCAGCGAGCGACGCGCCGTCGAAGCGCGCGCCGTCGAGCTTCGCCTTCACAAACGACGTGCCTTTCAGGTCGAGCCCAGAGAAATCGAAGCCGGCGAGGTCGAAGCCGTCGAGCTTCGCGCCCGCAATACTTCCGCCCGCGGCGAGTATCTCCGGCAGATTTTCCTGCGTCAGCGGCAGAGGTTCCGGCGGCTGCGCGGCTTCTTCAATAACTTTATTTATAACTTCGTCCGAGCTCTGCGGCGCGGCCCCGGGCTCCGCAGCCTTCAGCGGCGAGCCGCCGGGCCATATGTCGTTCGTCACGCCCAGCTCGTCCGTCTTTTTCTGTACATTCTCTATCCGTCCGCGCACCGAACCCTCGGGGAAACCGGCGGCCCGCTCTACGCGGCTCGCGTAGTTCAGCAGCTCCTTCGGGTCGTCTGGTATATCCTCGTCGAGCACAGCTACGAGACGCGCGGCTGCCGCGGGTTCCATCCCAGCCTTGACGAGCTGCGCCGCGCAGTCCGCCGAGGAGCGCGGAGCGCTCTTCTCCGGTTCGCCAGCGGGCAGCGACGATAGGATGTTTTTCATGCTTGTGACCGTCTTTTCGTCGGCTCCTATTACCGAGCCGAACTCGTCGGCGTACGCCCCAGCGGCCTTGTTCCACGCCGCCTGGTCGTCGAAGTCGGCGAGGCTCGGCGCGGGGATGTCGAGCGCTTTTTTGACCGAGGCTATCTGTTCGTCGGAGGCTCCGGCGCGTTTCAGCGATTCTTCGAGCGACGGCTGTTTCGCCGCCGCGGCCTGCGCCTGCATCTCCGCCATCTTGCCTGATAATCTGTCTATATGCGCCTTCGTCTCTG
>DVKA01000081.1 GCA_018716365.1 Candidatus Caccocola faecipullorum | reverse complement strand
TCGGCGATAATATACTGCGAGGAGGACAAGGGCATCTTCCAGCGCCGCTTCACGATGCGCCGCAACTAAAAAACGCGCGCGGCGGGAATAAACGGCGTTTTCCCGCAATATACAACGGTAAAAGAATATGGCATAATTGTCCTATCAACAGCGATAGGTGGCCTGATCATAATGACCGACTTCAATTATAAGCGCCTCGAAGACCTTATCGAATCCACGTGGCGCGGCAAAGACGAGAAAAAATGCCTCTGGTGGCAGGGCGAATGGTGGAGCTGGGCGCGCTTCGCCGCGCTCACTGACGACTGCGCGGAAAAGCTGCGCGCCGCCGGCTTCTCCAAAGGACAGCGCCTCGCGCTGCTCCTGCCGAACTCGCCGCTCGTCCTCGCGCTCTCGCTCGCCTGCTGGCGTCTCGGCGGCGCCGTCGCTCCGCTCAACGCGCGCACCGGCGCGGTAAATCTCTCCGACACGATAAAAATGCTCGACGTACACTCCGTCATACTGACCGAGGACGGCGCGAAAAAGGCGCGCGAAGCGGGCTTCATGAGCGACATACCGCTCGCCGCCGCGCCGCTCGAAGGGCCGCTGTCCGCATGGAAGGGGCGCGAAGGCCGCCCCGAGACCGACGAGCTCGCGGTCATCTTCTCGACCTCCGGAACCTCGGGACTGCCGAAGGCCGTCGGCTGCACGCACGGCAACCTCATCGGCGACCTCGAGCCGATAGCGGCCCACGTACCCGGACTTGAATCCGAAACGGGCGTAATACTCAACGTCCTGCCCAACTTCCACGCCTTCGGCTACACCGTCGCGGGACTCCTCGCGCTCACCTACGGCATGGCGCAGACCGTCGTGCCGAGCTTCGTCCCAGTCGAAAACACGATAAAGGCGATAAAGGAATCCGGCGTCAACCGCGTCATCGCCGTCCCGACCGTCATGGCGTTCCTGCTCGGCGCGCTCGAAAAACGCGGCGAGCGCATCGACGGCGTCGACTTTGTCATCACGGGCGGCGATCGCCTCAACGTCCAGATGGAGGGCCGCTGCCGCGAGCACCTCGGCGTCGGGATACTTGAGGGCTACGGCCTCACAGAGTGCAGCCCCGTCGTCGCAGTCAACCGCGCTGAGGCGACGAAAAAGCTCGGCACGGTCGGCCCCGCCTTTTATAACTACGAAATAGAGATACGCGACCGCGAAGGCAACAAAATAGGCCTCCACGACGAAGGCGTCCTCTACCTCAAAGGCCCCGCGGTCGTGCGCGGCTACTTCCGCGACGAAGAGAACACGCGCGAACGCTTCACGCCCGACGGCTGGTTCAACACCGGCGACGTCGTGCGCATCGACGAGGACGGATACATAAAAATAGTAGACCGCGCGACAGACATCATCATCGTCAGCGGTTTCAACGTCTACCCGCAGGAAGTCGAAGCCGTCCTCTGCAAGCATCCGGCGGTACACGCCGCAGTCGCGGTCGGCGAAAAGAACAAAGTCGCAGGCGAGCTCGTCAAAGCCTTCATCATCCTCGAAGAAGGCGCGCAGGCCACGCCGAAGGAGCTCATGGAATACTGCAAGGACCACCTCGCGCACTACAAAGTCCCGCGCAAAATCGGCTTCGTCAAAGAATACCCGATCTCGCAGACCGGCAAAATCCTCCGCCGCGAGCTGCGCAAGATGAAAATCGAAAAAGAAAAGTAAAACAGACGAAAAGGCCGGAGCGCGAAGCCCCGGCCTTTTGCCTGCCGCGATTTTTCTTCTCCGCTCTTGAAGATTTCTGATATCGATATATAATTATCGATAGAACGGCGGTCATAATAGGACGGGGAGTGAAGGGGTATGACGTCGCGGGAAGCTAAACCTCTCAGCATTTCAAGGCAGTCTCTTCAGCGTATGCCTGTTTATCTCGAATTACTGAAAAAAATCAAGGCCGGCGGCGGCGCTTATGTTTCCGCGGCTTTTCTCGCGGGGGAGCTCGGGCTTCATCCGGTGCAGGTGCGCAAGGATCTCGCCTCGGTCTCGAAGGTCGACGGCAATCCGCGCATCGGCTTCGCGCTCGACGGGCTCATCGACGATATGGAGGATTTCCTCGGCTGCAAGAACGCGCACGAGGCGGTCGTCGCGGGCGTCGGCAATCTCGGGCGCGCGCTGCTTTCTTACGGCGGCTTCGGCAGCTACGGCCTTTCGATAATCGCGGGCTTCGACACGTCGCCCGAGGTCGTCGGCACAACGGTCGCGGGCAAGGAGATTTTCCACGCCTCGCGCATTTCGGAGCTCTGCTCGCGTCTCGGCGTGCATATCGGTATAATAACTGCGCCCGCGGCGGCGGCGCAGAGCGCCTGCGACGCGCTGACGGCGGGCGGCGTGCGCGCGATATGGAATTTCGCGCCCGTCCGTCTGACGCTCCCGCCGGGCGTCATTGTTACCAACGAAAATCTTGCGGCCTCGTTCGCGGCTTTGTCGGGCAGACTTAGCCAGCTGAGCCGCGGGGAGTAGGCCGCTCCGGCGCAGGCCGCCGGCGCGCAATATCCTATGCCGCGCGATTGGGGTTACGGGGGTCGCGGGGCTTCCACAAATCAAAGCGTATAGAGAGGGATGTGTATGGTGACGGAGAATTTTGACTACGCGCTCGTCGATAAGATAGTCGAAGGGCACGGCGCGCAGGCGACGGCGGTCATCGCGATACTCCAGGAGATTCAGGAGCATTACCGCTATCTGCCGCGCGAGATCTTTCCCTACCTTTCGAAGAAGCTCGGGATGCCCGAGGCGCGCAT
>DVKA01000001.1 GCA_018716365.1 Candidatus Caccocola faecipullorum | reverse complement strand
AATGCGGGGATTATAGCGCGCGCAAGATATTATTAAAAATAATAATTTTTTATATAAAATATAGATTTTAACAATATATCATAAAAATACAAAAAAGCGGAAGAGCCGCGCCCTTCCGCTTCGTTTCTGTTTTTACGCAGCCGCGCTAGCAGGTCGCGCCGCCCGTGACGTGCAGCTCCGCGTCGAGAATCTGCTGCTTGCGCGACATTATGTCGCCTTCGAGCAGCTCCTTCTCCACGTTCTCAAAGCCGAGGCGCGCGATCGTCTGCGAGAAGCGCTCTCCGGTCTTGCCCTGCTCACGGAAGAGCAGGATGGCCTTCTCTATCGTCTCAAGAGCCTCTTCCTTCGTCGGGAAGATTTTTAAAAGAGCGCGGCCGGTCGCGGTGGACTTGCCCCAGCGTCCGCCGATGTATATTTTGTAGCCGCGCGTTCCGGCGGTTACCGCGTCGAAGTGGCATTTGTCTACGCAGTGGCCGCAGTTGTTGCATTTGTCGCGGTCTATCTCAAGCAGCCCGTCTTTGAGCTTCGCCGCTCCGATGGGGCAGGCGGCCTCGACGGAGCATTTCTTGCAGCCGTTGCAGCCGTCCTCGTCAAACTCAGGCACGAGCTGGCCTATGATGCCGACGTCGTTGAGGTCCGGCTTGACGCAGTTGTTCGGACAGCCGCCGACCGCAATCTTAAACTTGTGCGGCAGGCGCACCGGACGGTAGCCTTTGTAGAAGCGCTCGTGTATCTCCTGCGAGACAGCAAAGCTGTCTATGAGGCCGTACTGGCAGGTCGTCCCCTTGCACGAGACGACGGGACGCACCTTCGAGCCGGTTCCGCCCGTTTCAAGGCCGGCCTTTGCGATGAAGGCGCGGAACTCCTCTATCTTGTCGAAGGGTATTCCCTGACATTCCACCGTCTGGCGCGTCGTGAGCGTCACGACGCCGTTGCCGTAGAGCTTCGACGCCTCCGCAATGCAGGCGAACTGCTCCGCCGTCAGTTTGCCGTTGACTGTGATGACGCGCGCCGAAAAGTTGTTCGTCCCTTTGTTCCTCAGAAATCCGAGCGGTTTTACAGATTTCTCCTCCGCCGCCGTTACGAGTCCGTTCTCCACTTTTTATTCCCCTTTTCTATTCTTCGGTCTCTATTTCGTTGAAGGTGTGTCCGCCTTCAAGCGTCTTCGTCTCAGTGAAGCCCAGGGCCCTGAGCCTGTTTTGCGTCAGGTATGCGCGCTTCCCCTTCGCGCATATGAAGAGCAGCTTTTCGTCCTTCGCGTATTTGTCGAAGCTCTCGTCTATCTTCGTGTAGTCGAGGTAGGGCAGGTTCGTCAGAGTCGGCTGTATCGACGTGTCTATGAGCTTGTAGCCCTCGGCCGCCCCCGCCGCAAATTCCGCGGGCGTGAACGAATCGAGCGCGCCGGTGAGCTTGTTGAGCATGATGTTCACCATCTGGACGAACGGGTGTATCGCCGTCGAGAAGGGCGGCGCATAGGCGAGGTCGAGGTTTTCAAGGTCCGCGAGCGTCGCGTTCATCGAAATCGCCATGGCCGCGACGTCGGTCATCTTGTCCACAGCGCCGGGGCCGAGCGTCTGCATCCCGAGGAATTTGCCGCTCTTCCTGTCGGCTATCATCTTGACGATGAAGTTCGACGCGCCTGGATAATAATGCGCCTTGTCGTCGACGACGGCGGTGACCGTTATGACGTCGTATCCGGCTTCCTTCGCAGCGGCTTCCGTGAGCCCAGTGCGTCCGACGTTGAGTCCCGGCAATTTGCATACGCCGGTGCCGAGGACGCCCTTGTAGCTCTCTTCTCCGCCCGCGATGTTTTTCGCAATTATGCGGCCCTCGATGTTCGCGGAGGAGCCCATCGGCGACCAGGCGGGCGCGCCGGTGATTCTGTTTACAACCGTCACGCAGTCGCCCGCGGCGTAGACGTCGGGGTCGTTGGTGCGCATCGCGCCGTCGACACGAAGCGTGCCGTTCGGCATCATTTCAAGGCCGCTCTCGCGGAGGAAGGCGGTGTTCGGCTTTATGCCGAGCGCGAGCACGACGGCGTCGGCCTTCATGCCGCGGCGGCTGGTCAGCACCTTTTCAACCTTCTCCGTTCCCTCTATGCCTTCGAGCTTAGTTCCGGTGAAGCAGACTATGCCCTTGTCGGCGAGCTTGCGCTCGACGTAGGCCGCGACCTCGGGGTCGAAGCCCGGGAGTATCTGCTCCGCCATGTCTATCACGGAGACCTTGACGCCCTTGGCGGCGAGGTTCTCCGCAATCTCAAGGCCGATGAATCCCGCGCCGCAGACGACCGCGCGCCTGACTTCGCCCGTTTCGAGCAGCGCGCGCAGCGCTATCGCGTCCTCGGGCTTCCTCATGACGAAGACGTTTTTGAGGCCGGCGCCAGGAAATTTGGGAACTACCGGCGACGCGCCGACGGCTATCACAAGCTTGTCGTATTCGTATACGCTCTGTTCGCCCGTCTCTACGTCCGCCGCGGTCACGGTCTTCGCCGCGCGGTCGAGAGCCACGGCCTCTTTGCCGGTGACGACCTTCGCACCGGTGAGCGCGGAGAATTTCGCCGGAGTGTTGACGATGAGCGAACCTTTGTCCGCTATCACTCCGCCGACGTAGTACGGAAGGCCGCATCCGGCGTAGGAAATATCTTTATCCTTAGCGAGCACCGTCACTTCCGCCGAACGGTCCTCACGCCTGAGCTTCGCAGCCGTCTTCGTTCCCGCCGCGACTCCGCCGATTACAAGAATTTTCAAGTTATCACGCCCTTCTCAGAGTTTCAAACATCAGATGATTTAATTATATGCTCTTTCTTCAATTATTAAATATAATAAAATATAATTTAACTCATAGGCAAATTCTATATACCGGAGGCGGAAGCATGACGCTTCATCATCTGCGAGTGTTCATAAAGGTGGCTGAGAGCGGCTCGGTCAGCGCGGCGGCGCGGGAGTGCCATCTTGCCCAGCCAACTGTGAGCCAGCTTATAAAGGAGCTCGAAGAATTTTACGCGGCGCGTCTTTTCGAGCGGCTGTCGAAGAGGCTTTATATAACGGAGGAGGGGCGCAGGCTGCTCGCCCGCGCGAAGGAGGTCGAGGGCGCTTACGAGCGGCTGGAATACGATATGTCGCCGGACAAGCGGCGCGACAGGCTGCGCATAGGTTCGTCGGTTACGGTCGGGATGTGCCTGATGCCGTCGCTGGTGAGACGCTTCGGCGCGGAAAGGCCGGAAACGGAAATTTACAGCTACGTCAGCAACACTCAGACGATTGAGCGGATGCTGCTCGGCTCTGAGCTCGACGCGGCGGTCGTCGAAGGGCGCGTGCGCAGCAGGGATCTGCTGTCGTTCCACTGCCGCGACGACTACGTCGCGCTTTTCTGTTCCGCGGCGCACCCGTTCGCCGCGCGCGCAAGCGTCACGCTCGGCGAGCTCTGCCGCGAGCCGTTCGTGCTGCGCGAGAAGGGCAGCGGAACGCGCGAAATTTTTGAAAACTTCATGCGCGACCACGGGCGCGGGATAAAGGTCAAATGGGAGGTCGCCTGTTTCGACTCGACGCTGCGCGCCGTCGTCGAGGAGGGCTGTATAGGCGTCGCCTCGGTCCGCCTGATCGCGCCGCATCTCAAAAGCGGCGCGGTGCGCGGAATTTGCCGCGCGGGCGGAGAGTGGGACAGGGTTTTCTCGCTTATCTACCACAAGGATAAATTCGTCACCGAGGACATAAGGCGCTTCGCCGCAATAGCGCTCGACGGCGAAGAGGACGAGCTGCCGCGCAAGGAGGATATGGCGAAGCTCGAAGTTTGAGCCGCGCCGCGCGGATATACGAAAAGGCCGGAAGCTCTCGCCTCCGGCCCTGAATTTATTCTTTTGCGTGAAACGCGCGCCGTTACTGCGCGTCGCCGGAGGCGGGCTCGGCCTGGTCAGCCGGCTGCGTCTCCGCGGCCGGGGCCGTCACGTCGGCGGAAGCGGGAGCCGCCGCCTGCTCTGACGGGAATATCTCAGGGTCGAGAATCTTCACGTCGGCGCGCGCGAGAAGCTCTTCAAAGAACTTCTGCTGCTCGGCCTGCATCTTCTGGTTGCGTATCGCCGCGCGCACGTCGCCGCTCACTTCGTTGAAGGGCAGCACGCGCCCGGCCTCGCGCCCGCGGTTGATGGCGATGAATACGAACGGGTCGTTGGCCTTCTCGACGGGCGAGACCTTGTTAAGCGGCAGCTCTTTCACGGCCGCGAGCTCGTTCTGGAGCATCTGGTCGGTGAGGATTACAGGGTGGTCGTAGGGCGTCGCCATTTCGACGTCGGCGCGGTACTTCTCTATCTCGTCGTCCCACTTGGCTCCCGCGGCTATCGCCTTACGCGCGGCTTCGGCGGATTCCTGCTTGCGGAAGGTCGCAATGTTGGCCTTTATGCCCGCGGGCTGCTTGTAGAGGAAGTCCTTCGTCGCGTCGTAGAAGGCAGTGACTTCCTTGTCCTCAACCTTCACGTTCTCGCCGAGCGACTCCATGAGCTTCTGCATACGGATCTGGCGCGCGATGTCGTCCTTCATCTGCTTCTCGGTGACGCCGCTGCGCTGCATGTAGGCGAAGAACTCCTCACGCGTCGGATAGCTGTCCATCATGCGCTTGTAGGCTTCGTCTATCTCGGCTTCTGGGGCCTCTATCTTGCGCGTCTTTATCTCCTTTTCGAGCTCCGCGTCGACGGCCATGTTGTCTATCACGGCCTTGCGGATCATCGGGATGTCGGCGGAGGTTATATTCGCGCCGTACTGCTCGGAGAGGCGCGCGGCGCCCTGTTCGAGCGCGGAGCGCATGACCTCGCGGCCGTCTATCTCGGCGACGGGATAGTCGCGCATCCCTTCGCCCTCCCCGCCGCCGCGCACGTAGAGGCCGTAGCCCGCGAAGCACGAGGCGACGAAGAACAGTATGACGATTATCATTATCACTTTGGTGTGGTTTCTCAGCGTTCTAAGCAAGGGAAATCTTCCTCCTCATAAAACATCGGCTTTTTCAGCAACTTCATAATGATACGATAGCGTTACCGCGCTGTCAAAGAACAGCGGCGAATTTCTCCATAGTTTCGGCGTTTTTCTTCATGTAGTCCTTTGTGTCGGCGCGGCAGGCTTCGACGTCCTTCTTCATCTGAGCGACGAGCCCCTCGCTCTCCGCGAATTTTATCTCGCCGCGGACGCGCGTCGTTATGAATATAAGCAGCTCGCGCCCGTAGAAATCTTCGTCCGCGCCGATGACGTGCGCCTCGCAGCGAATTTCCCGCTCGCCGGCGAAGGTCGGGTTGCTGCCGATGTTGAGCGCGCAGGGCAGCCACGCGCCGCCGGTGCGCACAAGCGCGCTGTAAACGCCCTCGGGCGGGTATATCTTGCCGCGCGAGACGGGGATGTTCGCGGTCGGGAAGCCGAGCTTGCGCCCACGCCCGTCGCCCTCCGCGACGGCTCCGCTGATTATGAACGGGTAGCCGAGCATCTTCGCCGCGAGTGACATTTCGCCGAGCGCGACGGCGCGGCGCGTCTCCGTGCTGCTGACCGTCATGCCGTCGAAGCT
>DVKA01000080.1 GCA_018716365.1 Candidatus Caccocola faecipullorum | reverse complement strand
CGCGACGGTTGCCGATAGCAGCATAACCGAAGCTAAGAATACAAATAGACTGATGGCTTTCCTCATCATAGAATTCCTCCTTGTATGTAATTTAAATTTGTTGATTGATTAGATACCGCCATTTTATTGTATATGAATAGCTTCTGTTGCTCAATTGAAAAGATATAATCAATTCGCCAATTGTAACATATTAGACTTGAAAAAGGCACAAATGAAATATCAAGTTTAACCAAACCTATGGGATATGGATATAAACAAAATCACCACCGGCTGCGTTCAGGCTGGTGGTGATTCTGTTTATATCTCCAACTTGAATCCTGTTTTACAGCATATCCGGCAAATCGTCTTTGTACTGTTTCATCTCGCGTTCGAAGTTCGCCAGTTTTTCCTTTGCGCGGGAGATTTGTCCGCGCACCTGCTCGGGGGAGGCGCCGCCGTAGGTGTTGCGGCGTTCCATGGAGCGGCGCGGCGAAAGCAGCGGGAGGAGGTCTTCGCCAACCTCGGGGATGACGGCCTGCCATTCGGCGAGCGTGAGTTTGTGCATCGGGCGGTCGTGCTCTATGCACCAGCGGACGGCGTGGCCGACTTTTTCGTGCGCGCTGCGGAAGGGCACGCCGCGCAGTACGAGGTATTCCGCGACGTCGGTCGCGA
Source organism: Candidatus Caccocola faecipullorum (assembly GCA_018716365.1). Taxonomy (GTDB): domain Bacteria; phylum Synergistota; class Synergistia; order Synergistales; family Synergistaceae; genus Caccocola; species Caccocola faecipullorum. Next base: position 4,479 of record DVKA01000080.1, on the reverse strand, counting down.
GGATGAGGCCGTCGGCGAAGCCGCGGTTCGCCTTTTCTTCGTCGACGTCGACGTGCGCGAGGAGCGGCGGAAGGACGGAGAAGATGAGCTTGAGGCAGTCGAGCGTGCGGAAGAGTCCGCGTTTGTCGTCCTGGAGGTCGCGGTTGTATGTGAGCGGGATGCCTTTCATCATCGTGAGTAGGTCGACGAGCGCGCCGGTGAGCTGGCCCGCCTTGCCGCGCAGCAGCTCGAGCACGTCGGGGTTCTTTTTCTGCGGCATGATGCTGGAGCCGGTGCAGAAGGAGTCGGGCAGCTTGACCCAGCCGAATTCGGTCGTGAAGTATATGATGAGGTCTTCGGAGAGGCGGCTTACGTGGTCGCCGAAGACGGCGGCGAAGTAGAGTATGTCGAGGAAGTGGTCGCGGTGGGCGACAGTGTCCATGCTGTTTTCGGTGAGGCGCGGGAAGCCCATGTCGCGCATGGTGTATTCGCGGTCGAGCGGCAGCGTGGAGCCGGCGAGCGCGCCGCAGCCGAGCGGCGATTCGTCCACAGCATCGTAGGCGGCGAGCAGGCGGCGCGCGTCGCGCATAAAGGCCTGCGCGTGCGCCGTCCAGAAGTGGCCCATCGAGACTGGCTGCGCCTGCTGGAGATGGGTGTAGCCGGGGACGACTACTTCCGCGTGTTCCTCGGCCTTCGCGAGCAGGACGTTGATCAGAGTTTCAAGGCCGTCCCATATTCCGAGCAGCTCTTTGCGTAGGTAGAGGCGGACTGTGGTGTTGACTTGGTCGTTGCGGCTGCGTCCCATGTGGAGGCGCGCGCCGGTCGCGCCGCATTTTTCGATGAGGCGCGATTCGATATTCATATGTACGTCTTCGAGCGCGACTTTCGGCTGGAATTCGCCGCTTTTTATCTCTTCGGCTATCTCGCGGAGATTTTTCTCTATCGTCTCGGCCTCGTCCTTCGACAGCAGCCCCGTGTGCCCGAGCATGCGCACGTGCGCGATGCTGCCGCGTATGTCCGCCGCGGCCATGCGCCAGTCGAGGTCAAGCGACTGCGTGAAGCCCAGCACCGCCGCGTCCATGTCCTCTGAGAAACGTCCCTTCCACATTTTATGTTTTCCCCTTTCGATGAGTAAGCCAGTATTAAATTTGTATATTCGCCGCAATTATAGCATTTTTCGGCGGCGCGGCGCTCGCGGGATGAAGCTGTGCCGCGTTTTGCGCGCGGCGGCGCGGGAAAGCCGGTTTGATGAAACCGTCAGGATGCACATAACGGGCGAAATTTTCTTTTATGTATATAATTTGGCTTTACGGCAGCAATTATGCCGCTCATGCGATTTTCTGCGCCCGATGGTGCGTGGCAGGCTCTCCAGAGCCTGTTACGTGGTGCTCCTACATGAGAGCCTTCGTCCTAATCGTCAGAGACAGAAACGGAACGTATACGCTGCTCTGCCGTCCACAACGTTTACCACGGAGATTCCCGCCAGAAGATTGCGGGAATGACATAATTGGTTTGTTCCTCAAGTCTAACGGCTTATATATAAATCCGCGGAATTTCCGGCGAACTAAGCGCGCGGCTTTTTCTCATGTGCGCAAACGCCGCTGAGCCGATTTTCGTGTTTTATGCGCGCCGCTAAATTTCTTCGCCGTTCAGGCCGATTTCACCCTGTTCGTCGCCCGGACCGCGCGTGATTTTCTTTTTCAGGCGGTTTATGCGGTGGGTCAGCGAGGCGCGGTCGGCCTCCCAGTTTTTGTCTTTGAATATCCTGTGGCGTTCGAGCCAACGCAGCGCCTCCTGTGCGTGGGCGAGCGCGTCCGCGGGGCGGCGGAAACGGTGTTCTTCTATCTTCGCCATCGTTTCGAGCGTGCGCACGGGGCGGCGTTCGGTGGCAAGCGACTCTTTGTAGTATTCGTAGGCGGCGCGGTAATTTCCCGCCGCGCGCTCGTTTTCCGCGAGGCGCAGCAGCGCGACGTGGCGGTCGCGAGTGAAGCCGAGCGCCGCTTCCCACGTCTCGCGCGCCTTGAGGGCGCAGCCTTTCGAAGCCCAGAGGTCTCCGGCGCGCACCATGTCGGCGGCACAGCCGCAGTCTCCCGAGGCCATGGCGGCGATTTTCCGCTGGAGCACGGCGAGCGACACTATGTCGAGCGTGTTGTGGTAGAAGACGCCGCGCAGAGGCGATGCGTCCGAGTCGCGCAGGAACTGCGTGTACATCCACGGGATTTCGCTGCCCGGCACATCTTCGCCGCTGCGGCGCAGGCCGAGGACGTTCTGCTCCATCGACGACAGCGAGCATGAGGCGAGCCGCCCGCGGTAAAAATGGCGCGCGAGCAGAAGCAGGTCCATGTGCGGCGCGTAACGCCACGAGGGGACGCTTCGCGCGAGCGTGTAGCGAGTGAGCAGCAGCGGCAGGTCGAAGGCGCGCCCGTTGTACGTGACGAGGCCGCAGCCGCGCGGCAGCTCGTTCTCGACGGCTTCGAGCCACGCGCGCTCCCACGCCGGCCCCGCGAGAAACAGCTGGACGACGCGCAGGCAGTCTTCGGCGCATATTCCGAGGCCTATGAGGAAAGCGTAGGTCCCCGTGCCGCCCGAGAGCCCCGTCGTTTCCGTGTCGAGAAAGACGGGGCATTCGCTGCCGCCCCACAATTTCAGCGCCGCGCCGCTCTCCTGAGGCGGAGTCAGCACGTTTCCGCCGTAGGCCGTGCCGTAGCTGAAGCGCCGCTCCATGCGGTAGACGCCGCGCGCTATCCACTCGCCCTCTGGCAGCCCCGTAACGTCGAGTTCCTTCGGCAGTACGTACTCGCGCGGTGCGGGCCGTGGCTCCGGCGCGCCGCCTGTATTTTCAAATCTTTCGGAATCGAATTTACCGCGCGGACGCGGCACCGGGCGCGCCTTCCTTCCGCACTATGTCTATGATGACTATCTCCGGCGGCGCCATCAGCCGCACCGGCGGGCCTACGTAGCCCGCGCCGTTGCTGGTGTAGAGCAGGCTGCCGCGTTTGAGCTTTTTCAATCCGCGCGAATGCCCGCGCACGAAGAGGCGCGACGAGAACATCGGGAAGACCTGCCCGCCGTGCGTATGGCCCGAAAGCTGAAGGTCGAAGAAGCCCTCCGTGCCGATTTCGACGACGGGACGGTGGCGCAGCAGCAGGATGAATTTGTCGCGGAAGCGGCTCTTCGTGTTCACGATAAGCGTCTCGGAGCGCGTCAGCCCCCATTTGTCCTCCGCAAGGTGGTCGTGGTCGTCCACGCCCTCGACGACGATTCCGCCCGCCTCGGCGGCCTCGCCGCGCAGCACAGTCATGCCCGACATGCGCATGAATTTCAGCGATTCCTCAATGTCGTCGTAAAAATCGTGATTGCCGGTGACGGCGAAAAATCCGTACCTCGGCTTTATGCGGCGGAACATCGCCGTCTCGCGCCTGCGCCCCTCGAGGCTGCCGTCCGTCACGTCGCCCGTGACGACTACCATGTCCGGCTTCGCCTCGCGCACGCGGCGCAGCACGCGCGCGAGCAGGAAAGCGCCCGACGACGGGCCGAGGTGCAGGTCGGTAAGCTGCACGATGCGGAGCTTGCCGGCGTCCGGCGGAAGCTTGTCCGTCTCGATTTTTATGAAGGTCGGCCCGGGATGCAGCGCGCTGTAGACGCCCGCCGCAACGACGCAGAAGGCGGCGGCGAACGAAGCCGCAAGCGCCCGCGCAGCGCCCGTCCCGTCCGTCAGCCCGAGGCCGAGAAGGCCGTCCGCCGCGGTCATAATCATGAATATCGCGAAGGTCCACATGACGAAGACGAGCCACAGCCCGCCCGTCCAGTCCGCGAAGAGACGCAGCTTCGGCCTGCGCGCGAGCAGATTCGTGCGCCGCGCCGCGAACGTCATAGCGGCGGCCGCGGCGCAGAGCGCGACCCACAGAGCGCCAGCCGCGGCGTGGAAATAGCTCCCCTCGAATATTTTTATATAAATGTATATAACTACCGCGGAGAGCAGCGCCGCGCAGAGCCCCCAGAAGGCCCCGCGCTCGGAGAAACGTTTCTCGTAAACCTTGTCCGTCATGCTATATCTGCGCCGAGTAGAGGCGGCCGAAGGACTCCAGCACCTTCTGCCACACGGGGCGCTCCTCCCATTCCGATATGGTCAGCTCGCGGCAGTCCTCCATGTCGCGCTCGAACTGCTCCGCGAAGGCCGCCGTGATCTTTCTGTCGTATATGAAAAGCTGGTTCTCGAAATTTATGTCGAGGCTGCGCACGTCCATATTGCAGGTGCCGACCGAGGCACAGCAGCAGTCGGTGAGCACGGACTTCGTGTGGATGAATCCTTTTTGATACATGAAGACGCGCACGCCCGAGCGCAGAAGCGGCTCGATGTAGCTGCGGCTGCCCCAGAAAGAGAGGAAATGGTCCTTCTTCTCGGGAATCATAACGCGCACGTCCACGCCCGAAAGCGACGAGGCTATCATCGCGTTCATCAGCTCCGGCCCCGGCACGAGGTAGGGCGACGTTATCCAC
>DVKA01000079.1 GCA_018716365.1 Candidatus Caccocola faecipullorum | reverse complement strand
AATCCCAATGAATACAAACGCAGTATGCGCATGATTGGAGGTACAGGCAATGGGAATCGTTGCGGGTATTATGGTGCCGCATCCGCCGCTTATCGTGCCGGCGGTGGGGCGCGGCGGGGAGCGCGGGATTGAGGCGACTGTGCGCGCTTACGAGCGCGCGGCGGAGTTTGCGATGAGCTTCGAGCCTGATACGCTGATCGTCGTTTCGCCGCACGCCGTGATGTATGCGGATTATTTTCACGTTTCGCCCGGAGCCGGAGCTTCGGGGAATTTCGCGCAGTTCAGCGCGCCGCAGGAAGCTTTTGAAGTTTCCTACGACGCGGAGTTCGTGCGCGCGCTTGAGGCTGCGGCGGGAAAGTCCGGCTTTCCGGCGGGAACGCTCGGCGAGCGCGACAAGCGGCTCGACCACGGCGTGATGGTGCCGCTTTATTTCCTTTCGCGCGCGGCGGACAAACTGCCGAAGGTCGTGCGCGTCGGACTCTCGGGCCTGCCGCTTGCGGAGCATTATAAATTCGGGCGGCTCATCGCAGAGACTGCAGAGAAGCTCGGGCGGCGCGCAGTCGCCGTCGCGAGCGGCGACCTTTCGCACAAGCTCAAGGCGGACGGCCCTTACGGCTTTTCGCCCGACGGGCCGAAGTACGACGAGCGCGTCATGGAGGTGATGGGACGCGCGGCTTTCGGCGAGCTTTTCGACTTCTCGGAAGATTTTTGCGAGAGCGCCGCAGAGTGCGGCCATCGTTCTTTCGTAATCATGGCGGGCGCTTTCGACGGGCGCGCCGTGCGGGCGGAGCGGCTGTCGCACGAAGGGCCGTTCGGCGTCGGCTACGGCGTCTGCACCTTCGAGGGCGGCGGGCGCGACGATTCGCGCCGTTTTCTTGAAATTTACGAAGATAAGGAGAGGGCGCGCCTTGCAGCTATAAGGGCCGCCGAGGACGAATATGTGCGCCTCGCGCGCGCATCAGTCGAACATTACGTGCGCACGGGCCGCAGGCTTGAAATGCCGGAGGGGCTGCCCGGCGATATGACGCGCCGCCGCGCCGGGGTCTTCGTCTCGCTTCATGAGGACGGGCGGCTGCGCGGCTGCATCGGCACGATAGCGCCGGTCACGCCCTGCGTCGCGCAGGAAATCATCGACAACGGCGTCAGCGCCTCGTCGCGCGACCCACGATTCAATCCAGTCGAGCCAGAGGAGCTGGACAGGCTCGTCTACAGCGTGGACGTGCTCGAACCGCCGGAGCGGATAACATCTCCGTCGCAGCTCGACGTGAAAAGATACGGCGTCATCGTCACGAAGGGCGGGCGGCGCGGCCTGCTGCTGCCGAATCTCGACGGCGTGAACAGCGTGGAGGAGCAGATAGCGATAGCGAAGCAGAAGGCCGGCATCGCGCAGGGCGAGAACGTCGAGCTTGAACGTTTCGAGGTGACGCGCCATTTCTAGCATAATCTGCCCAGTCTGCTTTCATCGCTGCCGCCTCGAAGAAGGGCAAACGGGCCTCTGCCGCGCGAGGAAGAACGCCGGAGGCCGCAGCGTCAGCCTGAACTACGGGCGCGTCACGTCCGCCGCGCTCGACCCGATAGAGAAGAAGCCGCTTGCGCGATTTTACCCCGGCTCTATGATTTTGTCGGTGGGCAGCTTCGGCTGCAACCTGAACTGCCCCTTCTGCCAGAATTATGAAATTGCGGGCGCTGGCGAGGATTTTCCGGCGGAGAGCGTGACGCCGCGCCGCCTCGCGGAACTCGCGGAAGAGCTGAAAACGCGCGGCAACATCGGCCTCGCATACACATACAACGAACCTCTAGCCGGCTGGGAGTTCGTGCGCGACTGCGCCATCGAGATACGCGCGCGCGGCATGAAAAACGTCCTCGTCACGAACGGGACCGCGGAGCCGGAAATCCAGCGCGAGCTGCTGCCGCTCGTCGACGCATACAACATCGACCTCAAGGGCTTCACAGAAGAATGGTACAGAAAGCTCGGCGGCGACCTCGAAACAGTGAAGCGCTTCATCGCGGCGGCCGCCGGCGCGGCGCACGTGGAGCTGACGACGCTGATAGTCCCCGGCGAAAACGACGGCGAGGATGAGATGCGCGCGCTTTCGTCGTGGATCGCCTCGCTCGACGATAAAATTCCGCTGCACGTCACGCGCTTCTTCCCGCGGCGGCTCATGACGGACAGGCCGCCGACGCCTAGGGAAACGCTCTTCCGCCTCGCGGGGACTGCGCGCGAAAAGCTCGAAACCGTTATAGTGGGAAACGTTTAAGGAATATAAGAGACGCGGCGTATGTCGGTACGCCGCGTCTTTCTGAGGAATGCAGGCCCTTCGCCTTGAGCTCTGCTTTTAGGGCGCGGCGGGGTCGTGGGCCGCTGCGCGTAACGAAGCGCGCGCTTGGAACGCGCTTCAGTAAATCGCCGCCTTATTAGAAGCGCTTCGCCGCTGCGCCGGTGTGCTTGGCTCCGGCCATCTCCGCGCAGATGTCGCGCATCTCCATCGCAAAGGCAAAAACCAGGCTTCCAGCCGCTATGAACATCTCTGCAAATACCGTCATTGAAATGACCCCCTCGGCGTTGCCGCCGTGATTTCTTTTATATGAGGAACGGCCGTCCCTGACAGTCGCTATATTATCAGCGCGGCAATGATTAGTAAAACGACAAAAATTAATTTTTTACATGAAATAAATTCATGTCATAAGGGCATAAAAAATACGGCCTCGCGGCCGCATTTTCTTCCTAGGGAGGAAATTTATCAGCAGGACGCCTTTCCGGCTTCCATCTCGGAAACCGCAGAAGCACCCGTTGACTGCCATAATTCTTTTTTCGTCATCACAAGAGCGAACGCGGTCGAAATCGCCGCCGTCACAGCCATCGTAGCAAGAAGAATCATATCGCCGCCCATTTTCGTCCAGCCCCCTTCTATTCCTTGTTGACGCATGAATTATAGTAGCGGCCACAGGCGTGCGTAAAACAAAAAAAATTTCTATTTTAGACGGTTTACGCAGAATTACGGACGTTTGCGAAGCCGCGCGTATTCAAGCCCCGCGGCGCTGCTACATGAAGCGCCAGATTAATTTATAGAAATTTTAGATATTATAGCCACACAGCGCGGATTTACGAGTTTTTATATACTTATAATTTGTTTTTATAATTTTATAGTCTC
>DVKA01000078.1 GCA_018716365.1 Candidatus Caccocola faecipullorum | reverse complement strand
GATTGTTTTGCAACGGAGGGAAGCAATTTCCTATGATTGAGATAAAGGGCTTGAAGGTGCGCTTCGGCGAACAGGAGGTGCTGCGCGGGATAGACTGGTTCATCCCGCCGAAGAGCCGCGTCGGCTTGGTCGGCGGCAACGGCGCGGGCAAGACGACGCTGCTGCGCGTCCTCGCGGGCGAAGCGGATTACGAAGGAAGCATCTCGATGCCGAAGGGCCACGCCGTCGGCTATCTGCCGCAGGACCTCGTCGAGGTGAAGGACGAGGTGCTGCTCGACTACCTGCGCGAGCGCGCCGGGCTTACGGACATAGCGGCGCGGCTCGCGGACTGCGAGGAGCGCATGAGCGCGGCCTCGGGCGACGCGGTGAAGCCGCTGCTTGCGGAGCACGACAGGCTCCAGCGCGAGTTCGAGGCGAAGGGCGGCTTCGGCTTCGACGTCGAGGCGAAGCAGGTTATGAAGGGGCTCGGCTTCGCGCCGGAGCGCGACGCGTCGCGCCGCACCTCGGAGTTCTCCGGCGGCTGGAAGATGCGCATAGCTCTCGCGGCGCTGCTGCTCTCGCACGCGGACATACTTCTGCTCGACGAGCCGACGAACCACCTCGACACGGAGAGCATGGAGTGGCTGGAGTCGTGGCTGCGCGACTACCGCGGCACGATAATCGCGGTCTCGCACGACCGCCGTTTCCTCGACAACATGGTGACGACGGTCGCAGAGCTTGCGAACGGCGAAATCCATCTCTATTCCTGCGGCTATGAAAAATTCCTCACAGAGCGCGAGGAGCGCCGCGCGCGCCTCGAAGCCGAGTGGGAGCAGCAGAAGGAGAAAATAGAGGAAATTCAGAAATTCGTAGAGCGCTTCCGTTACAAGGCGACGAAGGCGCGCCAGGTGCAGAGCCGCATAAAACAGCTTGAAAAAATGGAGATTACCGAGCTCGAAGGGCCGCAGAAGAGCGTCAGCTTCAAGTTCCCGGAGTGTCCGCGCAGCGGGCGCGAGGTGCTCAAGGCCGAAGGGCTTGCGAAGCGCTACGGCGACCACGTCGTCTTCCACGACGTCAGCTTCGTCATAGAGCGCGGGCAGCGCGTCGCGCTAGTCGGCGTCAACGGCGCGGGCAAGTCTACTCTGATGCGGTTGCTCGACCAGATAGAGGAGCCGACCGCGGGGCGCGCGTCGCTCGGCCTCAACGTAAAGAAGGCCTACTTCTCGCAGGAGAGCGCGCAGAACTTGGATTACAGCCGCACGATTTGGCAGGAGGTCAACAACACGGGCTCGAAGCTGCTCGAAGGAGAGAAGCGCAATCTCCTGGGCGCGTTCCTCTTCTCGGGCGACGAGATACACAAGCCCGTCTCCGTCCTCTCGGGCGGCGAGAAATCGCGCCTCGGCCTGCTCAAGATGCTGCTCTCCGAGTCGAACCTGCTGATACTCGACGAGCCTACGAACCACCTCGACTACGGCACGAAGGAGCTCTTCCAGAAAGCCCTGCTCGAATACGGCGGCACGATACTGATAGTCTCGCACGACCGCGCCTTCCTCGACGACCTCGTCGGCCGCGTGCTCGAAATACGCGACGGACAGGTCTACGACTACCCGGGAAACTACTCGTGGTTCATAGAAAAACGCGCCGAACGCGAAGCGCGCGCCGCGGCGGAACGCGCGGGCGAGGCGCAGCCCGAGAAGGCCGAGAGCAAGACGAAGGAACAGAAGCGGGCCGAGGCTGAGGAGCGCAACCGCCTCTACCGTGCGAAGAAGGGCTTCGTAGACCGGCTCAAAGCCGTTGAGGAAGAAATTTCAAAGGGCGAGGCGCGCAAGACGGAGATAAACGAACTTCTCTGTTCGCAGGAGGTTTTGTCGGACTCGGGGCGCATTCAGGAACTCATGATAGAGCTCAAGGAAAAAGAAAACTCATTGAAAGCCCTCTACGACGAATGGGAGGAGCTCAGCCTCAGGATAGAAGAGATAAAATAGGAGGAACGGCGATGGTTTACGACTCTCTCGACAATTTCATGGAAAATCTTCCGCGCTATATGCCGCGCTGCGCAGAGCTCGCGGAGTTCCTGCGCGCCGCGCGCGAAAAATCTTTCGACGAGCTGAAAAACATGGACTTCCCGCAGCTCGACCTGCGCTTCAACGAATACGAGACAAAGCCCGAGGGCGAGATACCATTCGAGGCGCACAGAAAGCTCTGGGATTTGCAGCTCGTGCTCGAAGGCGAGGAGATGATCGGCGTCGCGCCGCTCGAAACCCTAACGGAGACCGTGTCCTACGACGAAGCGAACGACATAGCGTTTTATAAAGGAAGCGGCAGCGCGGTGAAGCTCTCGCGCGGCGTCGCGGCGCTGCTCGCGCCGTGGGACGGGCACCGCCCCGGCGCTTCGTGCGGAAATTCTCCGTCGCGCGTCAAAAAAATAGTCGTAAAACTCGCGTGGTGACGGCGGCGTAAAATCCCGGACGGAACGGAGAAGGGAGGGCGCGCCCGTGGATCTCAAGAAATGCCGCATACTGCTGGACGCGATAGACTGCCGCAGCCTTTCTAAAGTCGCAAAAGACTACGGCTACACCCCCTCCGGCGTCTGGCACATGATAGACGCGATGGAGAACGAGCTCGGCTTTCCGCTCTTTCTGCGCGGCAGCGGCGGCGTGACGCCGACCGACAACTGCCTGCGCCTCGCGCCGGAACTGCGCGAGCTTGTGCGCTGCAGCGAACGCTTCTCACGCAAGATGGAAGAGATACGCGGCATTGAAAGCGGCAACGTCACTATAGGCAGCTATCCAAGCGTATCCATACAGTGGCTTCCGCACGTCATCAAGGCGTTCCGCACAGACTATCCCGGCATACGGATACAGATACGCGAGGGGATAAGGCAGGAACTTCAAAACTGGCTCGACGACGGCAGCGTCGAGATGTGCTTCTACACCGAACGCCCCGGCATGAAGGGCGAGTGGATACCGCTCGCCGACGACCCGATAATGGCGGTGCTGCCCAAAGACCACCCGCTCGCGGGCGCGCCTTCCTATCCGCTCGCGCGCTGCGCCGAAGAGGACTTCATCATGCCCGCGCTGGGCCGCGACGAAGACGTCGCCGCCGTGCTCGAAGAGGCGGGCATATCCCCGCGCATAGTATTTTCCACGATTGAAAACTTCGCCGCCATCTCGATGATAGAATGCGGCCTCGGCATGAGCATCATGAACGAGCTGATAACTAAGTGCCGCACGCTCGACGCCGCGATAATCCCGCTCGACCCGCCGCGCGCGATACATTTCGGCATAGCCTACCCCTCGGCGGAAAAACTCTCTCCCGCCGCCCTCGAATTCATCTCTTACGCAAAACGCATGATCCCCGAGCTGCGCGGCTGACGCGCGGCTCTCCGCATACATCGCCCGATACGGAGGAAGGAGACTCCCCTCATGAAGGATTTCCCGAAAAGAGCCAGATGCGTCGACTGGCGCGACGGCGTTCTCATATTCGACAACGGCGCGTCCATCGAAGCCCGCAAACCTACGATTGAGATAATGGAGCGCCTCGGCGCGTTCTCCGGCATGGTAAGCTTCCACGCCTGCGGCGTGCCGTTGACGGACGAGCTGATACAGCCGCTCGCCGGGCTGAAAAATATAGTCAACCTCGGCGTTACGAACGGCCTGCTGACGGACGGCTGCTTTTCGATATTCGCGTCGATGCCGAAATTACAGATTCTGCTCCTTGACGGCAACTCCGCCGTCAGCGGCGCGGGGCTTGACGCGCTCGGCAGCTCCAAAGTGAATTTTATATCGCTCAACGACACGGCGCTAGACGACGGCGGGCTGACGCTCGCGGCCTCGCTACCGAAGCTTGCCTATCTGCACGCGGAGCGCACGCGCATCACCTACGAGGGCATGATGTCCGTCGCGGGCAACCGGCGGCTGAACATCATCGCAGACAGCCTCTTCACGCCCGAGCAGACGGAGGCCTTTCACATAGAGCAGCGCGAGAAGGCGAAAAAGAAAACGGCGCTCGACCAGAGCTCCGTGCGCGAGGCGAAAGAGACCCTCCGCGCCTTCTTCGCCGCGATGACGCAGTGGGAGGCGGAGACGGAGCGGAACGGCTTCGACCACCCGAACGCAGCGCCGTCGCTGCTCGCCATATGGGACGAATTCGTCAGCGAAAAGCCGAGGCCCGGCTGGCGTCCAGTGAGCCTTTCATATTCCAGTCCCGGAACATACGCGGCGGTAAAGGTTACGGACGCGGAGCAGGTAACGAAAAACAAGCTCTGGCTCTACGCCGAAGAGAGCGGCGGCGCGAAGAGCGAATATCGCTTCCTGATGAAGCGGACGGCGGAGGGCTGGAAGATAGATTATGTCCAGATACGTTTCGACGACTGGCGGCGCTGCGGGCTGTAACGCGGAAGCGCGGCGCTCTGTATGACGAAAGGAGACTCGGGAAAATGGGCAAACAGTATAAGCCGGCCTGTACGAAGGAACTGAAAGAGCTTCTGGAAAAGGATGTCCGCCTCGGCGATATAGATACGTCTCTCATAACGGACATGACTGAGCT
>DVKA01000077.1 GCA_018716365.1 Candidatus Caccocola faecipullorum | reverse complement strand
CGCCCCTCCCATGACTTTTCAGACGCCTGTATGCGTTGAAGCGCCGTATCGAAGCTTTGACCCTGTCGGTAATGTCGTCGAAAATCAGATAGACGACGGGAATGACGAGCAGCGTCAGCAGCGTCGAGGTCGTCAGCCCTCCGATGACGGCGACGGACATCGGCTGGCGCGTCTCGCCGCCCTCGGAGAGCGCGAGCGCGACGGGCAGAGAGCCTATGAGCGTCGAAATAGTGGTCATCAGTATCGCGCGCAGGCGCAGCGGCCCGGCCTTGAGGACGGCGGTGATTTTGTCGTCGCCCGCGGCGCGCAGCTGGTTTATGACGTCGACGAGCAGTATCGCGTTGTTGACGACGACGCCGACGAGCAGGATTATCCCCATGAAGCTCATGACGGAGATGCGCAGCCCGCCGAGCGCGAGAAGGCCGAAGGAGCCCGCCGTCATCAGCGGCAGAGAGAACATGACCGTCAGCGGGTGGATGAACGATTCAAACTGTATCGCCATCACCATGTAGACGAGCATTATTGCGAATATCAGCGCGACGGTCATGTAGCGGAAGCTTTCGCGCATATCCTCGGAGTCGCCGGTCGGCACCATGCTGTACATGCCGTCCTTGGGCGCGTACTTCATGAAGACCTGCTGCATTATCTCTATTCCTTCGCCGGGCGATATTCCGTCGACGTTGGCTTCGATTTCTATGGAGTGCTGGCGGTTGTAGCGCGTTATGACGTTCGGGGCCATGCCTATCGAGCTTGTTATGACGCCCTCGGCCGGTATCGTCTCTCCGCCCTGCGTCGTTATGAGCGTCTTGAGGACCTTTTCAGGGTCGTCGCGTCCGCTGAGCTCTGAGCGCAGGCGGATGTCGTAGCGGTATCCGCGGTCGTTGAAGGTTCCCGCGTCGTCGCCGCCGAACCACGTCAGCATCTCGTCTGAGAGGTCGCGTATGCTTATATTCAGGTCGTCGGCGAGGCCGCGGTTAAGTTCAAGGTTTATGCGCGGCTTGTTCATCTGGAGATCCGTCGTTATGTCGACGAGGCCGCGCGCGTTCTCCGTCAGATCTTTCTTTATCAGGTCGCCGAGGGCCGCGAGCTCTTCGCTGGTCGGCCCCATGACGACGAGCGATATATCTGAGTTGCCCCAAGTGCCCATCTTGATGTCCGCGTCGCGGTAGCGCGCAAGTTCTTCGCGCAGGCCGCGCATTATGACTGCGGCGCGCGGGCGCAGCGAGCGGTCGATGAGCTCTATGTTTATCGTCGATTTGTAGACCTCCTCGCCGCGTCCGCTGCCTATTTCGCCGTAGGTGTACGCGACGTATTTGTTCTGTTGGATGAGGTCTACCATTTCTTTCGTTATGTCCGTCGTCACCTCAAGCGATGTGTCGGCCGGAAGTTCAAGTTCGACGCGCAGCCGTCCCTGGTCCTCCGAGGGGAAGAACTCCGTGCCGAGGTTGAATGCGAAAACCATGCCTATCAGGAAAAGCGCTATGCCGGACGAAAGCACGAGCGCGCGGTGGCGCACCGCGAAGCCGAGCGCCCGTTCGTACTGCTCTTCGAGGCGCAGGAACGGGCGTTCGAGCGCGATTTCGAGGCGCGTCGGCTTATGCGAGCGCCCCATGATGCGCGAGCAGAGAAAGGGCGTTAGAGTAACCGCGATGACGAGCGAGATGGCGATTGTGGTAGAGACGGTGACGCCGAAGGCGTTGAAGTAGCGTCCCATCATGCCGCCCATGAAGGCGACGGGGACGAAGACGGCGAGCGTCGTCGCAGCGCCCGCGACGACGGCGAATGCTATTTCGTTCGTTCCGTCCTCCGAGGCGCGGAAGGCGCTCTTGCCCATCGACTTGTGGCGCGATATGTTCTCCATTATGACGGTCGTCGCGTCTACGACCATGCCGACGGCGAGCGAAATACCCATCATCGACATATTGTTTATCGTTATTCCCATTAAATAGAGAACGGACATACTGCCGAGAAGGCAGACGGGAATGCTTATGCAGGCGATTATCGTCGCGCGTATCGTGCGCAGGAAGACGAACATGATGAGCGCCGTCAGGATTATCGAGGCTATGATGTCGCCGAAGACGCCGTTCATCGAGCGCATGATGAAGCGCGCGTTGTCTGAGACGACTACAAGCGTCGTGCCGACCGGCGCGGTCTTGTTAAGCTCCTCGATGCGCTCGTGCATAAGGCGCGATAGCGCGACTTCGTTCGCGCCGCGCTGCTTGCGGATGCTGACCATGATGGCCGGCTTGCCCTCGTATATGGACGAGCTGCGCGCGTCTTCGAGGCCGTCCTCGACGCGCGCCACGTCGCGCAGGCGTATCACCGCGCCGTCGCGCACGGCGATGGGCAGGTATTCGAGCTCAGCCGCAGAGGCGTACTCGCCTATGATGCGTATGCCGTACTCCTTCGTCCCCGTCTCGACGCGTCCCGCGGGCAGTTCGACGTGCTTGTTGTATATCGCGTCCTTGATTTCCTTGGTGGTTATGCGGTAGCCTTCGAGCGCCTCGGGGTTGAGCCAGACGCGCATCTCGCGCTCGCGGAAGCCTGGGAGCTGCACGCCGCCGACGCCGCGCACCGTCTGGAGGCGTTCCTGCACGACCTGGTCGACGTAGCGCGAAAGCGTCTTCATGTCCGTGCGCCCGTCGTTCTTGACCGCGACGCGCATGATCGGGCGGTCGCTCGGGTCGAACTTGTCGATTTCAGGCTCGTCGCAGTCGTCCGGCAGCGAGCCGAGCGCGCGGCTCACCTTGTTGCGCACGTCCGCGGTCGCAAAGTCTATGTCCCGGTCGAGCTCGAACTCCACGACGATGACGGAGCGCCCCTCGTAGCTGCTCGAACTCATGCTCTTGATTCCTTCGATGGTGTTGATGCGCGATTCGAGGACGTCCGTCACGTCGTTGTCGACGATCGCGGGGCTCGCGCCTTCGAGCGTCGTGCGCACGACGACGATCGGGAACTCGACGTTGGGCATCCTCTCGACGCCCATGTTCATGTATGAATAAGCGCCGAAGATGACGGTGGCGATCGTGATGATGAGGACCGTTACCGGCCTGCGCAGAGAGATTTCAGTGATTTTCATGAAACGAGCCCACCCTGTTATCGTCTATGTCTTTTCCCACACATAGCAATTATACATCTTCGATGTGGAGATTTTATGATGTAACGTATACGTTTTGTAAATGGCGCGGATTTGCGCCGCGTGCCATAAAGCATAGCCGCGGGAGCCGGCTCTAAGTCAAGCGCGTAGAACTGCGGCGCGCGCCTCGGACCGTGAAAAACGCGGCGGTTACGCGCGTGAACGGCGAGCTTACTGCGCGCGCGTGAAACGCGCGGAGCGGCGGCGATTTCGCGCGCGCACGACGAAGCAGCGGCGTCCGCGCGGAACTTGCGAAGCCGCGCGAAACCTGCGCGTGGGCCGTGAACGCGCGGAAGCGGCGCGGACATAGCCTGTTTTCGTAAAGCGCGCGGAGGTCGCGCCGCGCCGCCGCGCGGGCATGAAAAAGCGGCGGGGGAAAATTTCCCTCCGCCGCGCGTTTCCTATCGTTCCGTCTAATATCTGTTGTCGATGACGCGCTGCGTCTTTTTCTCGCTGCGCGGAAGTTCGCCGAGCTTTTTCACGTCGGGGACGACGCGGATGCCGAGGCCGGATTTGCATTCGCGGATGAGTTCTTCGGCGAGGCGCTCCGGGTCTGCGCCCTCCTTCATCTCCGCCTGCACGATCATGCGGTCGCGGAGGTCCTTGTTTTCGAGGATGATGCGGTACTCGCTGGAGAAGCCGTCGATGTTCTTGAGTATCTCCTCGACCTGCGCGGGATAGATATTCGTGCCCTTGACCTTTATCATGTCGTCGCTGCGCCCGACGATTCTGTCGAGGCGCGGGAATGGCGAGCCGCAGGGGCATTCGCCGGGGATTATGCGCGAGATGTCGCGCGTGCGGTAGCGGATGAGCGGCGCGGCCTCTTTGCGGAAGGTCGTGATGACGATCTCTCCCTGCTCGCCGTCGGGCAGCACCTTGCCGGTGACGGGGTCGATGATCTCGCAGTAGATGTAGTCGTTGAAATAGTGCATCCCCGTGTGCTCCTCGCAGTCTATTGCGATGCCCGGGCCGTAGATTTCCGTCAGCCCGTAGATGTCGAAGAATTCTATGCCGAGCGTCTCGTGGATGCGCTCGCGTATCTTGTCGCCCCAGCGCTCGGAGCCGAAGATTCCGCGCTTGAGGTGAATCTGGTCGCGCATTCCGCGCTTGTCCACCTCTTCGGCGATGACGAGCGCGTAGGACGACGTGCTGCAAAGCACCGTCGCGTTGAGGTCGCGCATGAGCTGGAGCTGGCGGTCGGTGTTGCCTGCGCCGGTCGGTATGACCATCGCGCCGAGGCGCTCCGCCCCGGCCTGGAAGCCGAGCCCCGCCGTCCAGAGGCCGAAGCCCGGCGTTATCTGCACGCGGTCTTCGGGCGTGACGCCCGCGAACTGGTAGCAGCGTTCGAACATGACGGCCCAGTCTTCGATGTCCTGCGCGCTGTACGGCATGATGACGGGCGTTCCGGTCGTCCCCGACGACGAGTGGACGCGGACTATTTTATCGTTCGGCACGCACTGCATACCCATCGGGTAGGCGTCGCGGAGGTCCTGCTTCGTCGTGAAGGGCAGCGTCTCAAACTGCTCCTTAGTCATCATCGTGTTGACCGGTATATCCTTGAACTTCTCGCGGTACATCGGGCTCTCTTTTGCGACGCGGCGCACCTGTGCGAAACACTGGCTCATTATCGTAAGTTCGTTCATCTTTTCTTCTCCTTGTCTTTGCTTGTCTAATCTATGCTTGTCTGCGCTCTTTGCGGGAAGCGCGTGAAATCTGCGCGTTTTTCTAAATTCTGCGGAAGTTTCTCACCATCGGCGCGAGGCCGCGTCTATGCCGAGCGCGAAGGCTTTTTCGTTCATCGGAAGGAGCTTCGGCTTTACGCAGCGCGTTATCGCATCCCTCACCTCTTCCGTCGAGAAGGGCAGGTATCCAGCTCCGCAGGCCGCGCCGAGTATGACGATGTTGAGAGTGCGGATGTCTCCCGCTTTAAGCGCCAAAGCCGCGCCTTTGATGAAGAGCGCGTCTGGATAGAGGCGCTTCATCGTCGCGACGTACTCTTCGCCGAGGTAGGCGCCCTTGCCGAGCGCGACGTTGGTCGGGATTATCTCGTCGGTGTTGACGACGCACTGCGCCGTGCTTTTGAGCTTCGGTATCATGCGCACGGCCTCGGCCGGCTCGAAGGCGAGCAGCACGTCGCCGTGGCGCGCGGGGATTATCGGCGATACTTCGCGCGCGTCTATGCGCAGGTGGCTCGAAACGGAGCCGCCGCGCTGCGCCATGCCGATCGTCTCCGAGGTGCGGACGAAGAGGCCCTTTTCCTGCGCCGCCTCCGCGAGTATGCGCGAGGCGAGCAGCGTGCCCTGTCCGCCGACTCCGGCTATCACTATGCTGCTAAGCATGGGCTTCGCCCTCCTTTATCGCGTTTACTGGGCAGACGTTTGCGCAGAGGCCGCATCCAGTGCAGAGCGACGCGCTGATGACCGCGCGGCCTTCGGCGTCCGGCGTTATCGCGGGGCAGCCTATCTCGCGCACGCATCTGCCGCATTTTATACATTTATCGTTGACGAAGTGCGCCGGAGCTTTTTTTCTGACGTTCGCGATGCATGGCGCTTCGGCGATGACGGCGGAGGGGCCTGCGTAGGCGACTGCCTCCTTCATCGCGGCGAGGGATTTTTCAAAATCAAAGGGATTGACGCGCGCGACATGCTCCACGCCGCAGGCGCGCAGTATGGTCTCTATGTCGAGCGCGATGCTGTCGCCGCCGAGCGCGCGCTTTCCAGTGCCGGGGTGCGGCTGGTGGCCCGTCATCGCGGTCGTGCGGTTGTCGAGCACTATTATCGTTATGTCCGTCCCCTGATAGACGGCGTTGATTACGCCGGGGATTCCCGTGTGGAAGAATGTCGAGTCGCCGATGAAGGCGAGGCATTTCGTTCCCGGCTCGGCCAGCGCGAGACCCTGAGCGAGCGTTATGCCTGCGCCCATGCAGAGGCAGGTGTCCACCATGTTGAGCGGCGCGGCGTTGCCGAGCGTGTAGCAGCCGATGTCGCCGCAGTAAATTGCTTTTTTGCAGTCCTTCGTCGCAATCTTCGCCTCGTAGAACGAAGCGCGGTGCGGGCAGCCCGCGCAGAGGACCGGCGGGCGCACGGGAAGCTGCGGAAGTTCGGGCGTGGCTTCAGCTTCGGCGGAGAGGCCGAGATATTTTGCAAGCGCCGCCTTTATCAGCTCGAACGAGTATTCCCCGTTCCACGGCATGTCGCCGCTGCGTTTGCCGAGCACAGGCACGCGGCCCGCCGCTTCGATGAGAAGCTGCTCTTCGACGACGGGGTCCAGCTCTTCAAGCACGAGCACGGAATCCGCGCCCGCGAGGAAATCCTTCGTGAGCTTCTCGGGCATCGGGTAGGGGGTGCCTATTTTGTAGAGCGTCGCGTCCGCGCCGAGCTCGTTAAGAGCTTCCTTCGCGTAGAGGTACGATATGCCTGAGGCGGCGACGGCGCGGCGACTTCCGGCTCCGTAGTTTTCTATCCTGTTGTAGGGCATTTCGTCGAATGCGCACGCCATTTCGTGCTGTTTGACCTCAAGCTCGCCGTGCTTGCGGTATGAGAGCGCGGGGAAGATGCACCACTCTGGGCGGCGTTCGAAGCCGCCAGCTTCTTTTACCGGCGACGGCTCGCGCAGCTCGACCTCGGCGCTCGCGTGGCAGACGCGCGTCGTCGGGCGCAGAAATACGGGAAGTTCAAATTTTTCGGAGAAGTCGAAGGCCGTCTGTATCATTTCGTAGGCCTCTTCTGGCGACGACGGGTCGAAGACCGGAAGGTTCGCGTGCTTCGCAAAGTTGCGCGTGTCCTGCTCCGTCTGCGACGACCACGGCCCCGGGTCGTCCGCGACGGCGACGACCATGCCGCCTTTGACTCCTATATATGCGAGGCTCATCAGCGGGTCGGAAGCGACGTTGAGGCCGACCTGCTTCATCGTGCACATCGTGCGCGCGCCTGCGTAAGCGCCGCCCGCCGCGACTTCGAGCGCGGCCTTCTCATTGACGGACCACTGCACGTCCACGCCGTCGCGGCGCTCGCGCACGAGCGTTTCTATAATTTCAGTCGAAGGAGTGCCGGGATAACCGGCGGCGAGCTTCAGCCCCGCCGCGAGCGCGCCGAGCGCTATCGCCTCGTTTCCCATACAGACCCTGAGGACCATGAAAATTCCCCCAAACGTTGAAGATGTATAAAGTCATAAAAAAAGACCCCGCCGCATACGACAGAGTCTTGAACGTTCAAGCAGTCAACACACTCGTCTGATCTTGCAGCTTATCTAATCTCGTCTTGTCTCCTGTGCGAGGGAGGCTCCCCTCCCTCTTCCGATGTAATTTATAACCGCTTGCGCGCGAAGTGTCAAGCGCGGGCATCTCTTCCGGCGCGCGGCTCGCGCATCGAGCGCAGCAGGCGGCGGAACTCATGGCTGAAGAGCGTGACGGTCGTCGCGACCGCTATAACGTCGGCGACAGGTTCGGCGAAGAAGACCGCGAAGACCTTGTCGTCGAAGAAGTGCGGCAGAATATATATGAGCGGGATAAGCAGGATTATCTTGCGCAGCGTTGCTAGGAACGACGAAGTTCTTGAATTCCCGAGCGCGATGAAGGTCTGCTGGCAGGCGACCTGCGCGCCGAATACGCCGATTCCGGCCATGTATATGCGCAGAGCCCAGCGCGCCGTGGCGGCGAGCTCTGGGTCGTCGGTAAAAATATGGACGAACAGCCCGGGGCAGAGCAGCGAGAGGGCCCAGATCACGGCGGTGCATACGAGGCACGACCTGAGGAGCAGGAGGAACGCCTGCTTCATGCGTTCCGGGTTGCCAGCGCCGTAGTTGTAGCTCACAATCGGCTGCGCCCCCTGCGTAAGCCCCTGTACCGGGAGCATTGCGAACTGCATGACGCTTGACAATATCGTCATCGCGCCGACGGCGACGTCGCCGCCGTATTTCAGCAGCGACGAGTTGAATGAGAGCACGAGCAGGCTCTCGGTGGACTGCATGACGAACGGCGCGAAGCCGAGCGCGACGCATGGCATGATGACGGCGCGCGACACGTGCATATTCGCGCTTCTGAGCTTCAGCACGGCGCGCCCGCCGCAGAGGAAGCGCAGCGCCCAGACGGCGCTGACCGCCTGCGATATGACTGTCGCCCACGCCGCGCCGCGCACGCCCATGCCGAGGACGAAGATAAAAATCGGGTCGAGTATGATGTTGACAGCCGCGCCTATGACGACGGTCATCATGCTGACCTTAGAGAAGCCTTGCGCGGTTATGAAGACGTTCATGCCGAGCGTGATCTGTACGAAGATCGTGCCCGCGGCGTAAATTTCCATGTAGTCCATGGCGTAGCCGATGGTCGCGCCGCTCGCGCCGAAGAGCATGAGCATCGGGCGCATGAAGAGGAAGGAGAAGGCCGTGAGGACTGCGGAGAGCGCGACGAGCGCAGCGAAGCAGTTGCCGAGTATACGCTCCGCTCCCTCTTCGTCGCCGTGGCCCATCAGTATGCTCGCGCGCGGCGCGCCACCCATGCCGATGAGGTTGGCGAAGGCCGATATGAGCATGATGAGCGGGAAGCAGACGCCGAGCCCGGTAAGCGCGGCGGCTCCTTCGCCCGGGATGTGTCCGATGTACATACGGTCGACGACGTTGTAGAGCGCGTTGACGATCTGCGACGTTATCGCGGGCGCGGCGAGCGTGAAGAGCAGGCGGTCGACGGGGTCTCTGCCGAGGTCGGCCTCCTTCGGCAGATTTCTCACCCGCGCGCCCCGGTTCCGGCGCCTGGAGGAAGCGTGGCGCCGCCGAGATCTTTTTCTAGTTTTTTCATGATTCGAAGAGCAAAAATCCACGTCAGCATTGCGGCACAGAAAAATGAAATTGGCTGGAAAAGCCAGACCCAGCTCATTGAGACAGTTGCGGCGAAAAGCCACGCCATTGGCAGGCGGAAAACGATGCAGCGGCAGGTTTGAACGATTAGACCATATATGGAACTGCCAGTCGCAACGAAGAGCGAGTTAAATAATACATTGTACATTGTAAAAGGATATCCCATCATCGTGAGGCGTAAAGAACGTGCAGCCGCGTGCGCTACGTCCGGCTCCGGCCTGAAGAGGCCGATCGCGGGCCACGGGTAAAGCGCGAGCAGGAAGCAGAGCGAGAGAGTGACGCAGCCGCAGATTATGAACGCGGCGCGGATTCCTTCCTTTATCCTTACGAAGCTGCGCCGCCCGTAGTTGAATGCGATGAACGGCACGAGCGCGTTGCTGACGCCCATCAGCGTGCCGAAGGCTATGTCCTCGATGCGCAGCGAAATCATCCAGCCCGCGATGGCGACGTTGCCGTAGGCCTCGGTGAGCACGCGGTTGACCGAGCCCATGCCGAGCGCGACGCTTCCGGTCGAGAGCGTGATCGGTAGCCCGATCGCCGTGACTGCGCGCCATATCGGGAACATATCTCCGCGCGGCGCGATGAGAAGCGGAATCTGTATCGCGCTGTCGCGCCGCATTTTTCTGATGAGATAGACCGCGCCCGCGGCGCGCCCGATGAATGTGGCCGCCGCCGCGCCGGTCATGCCCCAGCCGAAGACGAAGATAAAGAGCGGGTCGAGCACGAAGTTCAGGCAGTTTGCGACGACGAAAAAGCGCAGCGGCGTCATCGTGTCGCCCTGGCAGCGGAAGATGGAGTTGACGATGTAGGTGAAGCCTATGACGAGCGTCATCGGCGGTATCCACATGTTGTAGAGCCACGCCTGCCGCAGCGTCTCGGGGTCGGAGGCGCCGAGCATACGGAAGAAAGCGTTCGACGGGCCGGGGAAGAGGAACGGCAGCCAGACGAGGCTCAGCACGTAGGCGAAGGCGAGGCCGCAGCGCGCGGTGCGCCGCGCCGCTTCAAGGTCGTTCTCGCCGAGGCGGCGTCCCACGAGCGCCGTCACGCCGTTGCCGACGCCTTCGAGCAGCGCGAAGACGCCGAGCTGGACGGGGAATGTGTACGAAATTGCGACCATGTGGCTCTCGCCGAGCCACGAGATGAAAATCGTATCGACGAGGTTGAAAAGCGTCTGAAAGAGCACCATCCCGATCGACGGCACCGAGAGGCGCGCGAGCGACGAAAGCACGTGCCCGTCGCCGAGGTCGACCGGCCCTTTATGAACGAACAGGCTCTTCGCCTTTGAAAGAAATTTCATCGCATTACCTCCGTTCTCCGCAAAACGGCGGAGCCTCGGGACATTATATAATAATCTCAGCAAATATACAGCCGCGCCGCGCGCGACGGCTGAAACGACGGGAGGCTGTTCTATGTATAAGACTTTCGAGGAAATGATAAACTGCTGCGGCTGTCTCGGCGGCAGCAACGTGGTGGCGGCCTCCGCGGACAGGGAGACCGTCGAGGCTATGAAGCTGGCCTTCGACCACGGGCTGGGCCATGCTGTGCTCGTCGGCGACGAGGCCGTGCTGCACCCCGCGATGGAGGAGTTCGGCGTCGCGGGACGCGCGGAGCTCGTCCACGCTGATACGCCGGCCGAAGCCGCGCGCAGGGCCGTAGCGATCGTGCGCGAAGGCGCCGGCCACACGCTGATGAAGGGGCTAGTCAACACTGAGGACTTCCTGCGCGCGGTGCTCGACAAGGAGAACGGCCTGCGCACAGGGCGCATACTGAGCCACCTCGCCGTGCTGGAGATACCGGGGGAGCGTCATCTTTCGTTCTGCGCCGACAGCGGATTCATCATCGCGCCGACGCTTAAGGAGAAAAAATATATCATTGCGAACTCTCTGCGCGCGATACACGCGCTCGGCTACGAACACGTCAACGTCGCAATACTCGCCGCGAACGAGCGCGTCAACCCCGACATGCCCGCGACGGTGGACGCCGCGGCGCTCGTTGAGGCGTGGCGCGCGGGCGAGTTCGACGGCCTGCCCTGCACCTGCACGATAGAGGGGCCGATGGCGATAGACGTCGTCGCGTCGAAGGAGGCGGCGGAGCGCAAGGGCATCCGCAGCGTCATAGCGGGCAAGGTCGACCTCACGATAGTGCCGAGCATCGAGTGCGGCAACGTCCACTGCAAGACGCTCATACATTACTGCCACGCGAAGTCCGCGGGCGTCGTCCTCGGCGCGAAGGCCCCGATAATCCTCGTCTCGCGCACGGACGACCACGAGACGAAGTTCAACGCCATCGCTCTCTCCTGCCTCGTCGCGGGAGGAATGCATCGTTGCTGATACTCGCCGCCGACCCGGGCTCGACTTCGACGAAGATCGCGGTCTACGAGGGCGAGAGCGGGATATTCGAGAAAAATCTGCCGTTCCCCGACGAGGAGCGCGCGAAGTATGGAACGATACTCGCGCAGCTGCCGGCGCGCTGCGCGGCGATAGCGTCGGCCCTTTCCGAAGCGGGCTTCGGCGCGCGCAAGTTCGACGCCGCCGTCGGCCGCGGCGGGCTGCTCGCGCCCGTTCCGTCGGGGACGTACCTCGTCAACGACGCGATGACGGAGTGGCTCGCTCGCGCGCCGCGCGGCGAGCACGCGTCGAACCTCGGGCCGTTCATCGCGCGCCGCTTCGCGGATGAATCGCACGCGCCCGCCTACATCGTAGACCCTGTGTCGGTAGACGAGCTATCCGCAGTCGCACGCGTCTCCGGCGCGCCGGAGATAGAGCGCGGCAGCCTCGTTCACGCGCTCAACCAGCGCGCCATGGCGCGCCGCGCCGCCGCGTCGCTCGGCAAACGCTACGAGGAGTGCCGCTTCGTCGTCGCGCATCTTGGCACGGGCGTTACGATAGGCGCGCACGAAGGCGGGCGCATCGTCGACGTGATTGGCGCGAAGGCCGACGGGCCGTTCTCCGCCGAGCGCGCGGGCGGGCTGCCGGCCGACGCTCTCATAGAGCTCTGCTTCAGCGGGCGCTGGACGGAAGCCGAGCTGCGCGTCAAGCTGCTCTCGGGCTGGGGCTTCGTCGCCTACCTCGGCACGCGCGACCTGCGCGAGATATTCGCGCTCGCCTCGCGCGACGGACGCGCGGCGCTCGTCCTCGACGCCTTCGTCTATCAGGTTGCGAAGGGGATCGGCGAGCTCGCGGCGGCGCTCGACGGGAACATCGACGCAGTGATACTGACCGGCGGCATGGCGCACTCGCAGGAGCTCGCCGCGCGCATTACGAAAAAGATAAAATTCCTCGGCCGCGTCGTCGTGCTGCCGGGAGAGAACGAACTTGAGGCGCTCGCGCTGGGCGCTCTGCGCGTCATGCGCGGCGAGGAGCGCGCGCGGAATTACCCCGACGGCGCGTATCTGTAACGCCAGCCGGAGGAAGTTAAATTTTTCTCTTTTCAGATGAAGCACGGCATTGTCCTTCAAAACGCCGCGTCCATGATATAATACGCTCGCAGGGCAAAGAAAAACATCAAGGAGATGATTTTACGGTGCGCAGGAAAATTTTCGCTACGTTGGTCATGGCGCTGCTCGCGGCGGCGCTCTTCACAGTTCCGTCGTTCGCCGTCGGAAGCGGCGAGCTGGCGCGCGATATAGTGCTCACGGATATGTCCGGCAAACAGGTATCTCTCGACAGCTTCAAGGGGAAGACCGTCGTCCTGAATTTCTGGGCGACGTGGTGTCCGCCGTGCCGCGGCGAGATGCCGGAGTTCGACGAGCTGCATAAAGAATTTCAGAAGAGCGGCGAAGCGGTGCTGCTCGCCGTCAACCTCACCGACGGACGGCGCGAAACGCCGGAGCGCGTCGCGGAGTTCCTAAAAGAGACTGGCTACACGATGACCGTGCTGCTCGACGAGAAACAGGAGGCGGCGTCGTTCTTCGGCGTGCGCTACATACCGACGACCTTCGTCCTCGACAAAGACGGGAATTTAATCGGGCAGATACAGGGCGCAACGACGAAGGACGCCGTGCTGAAGCTCGTGCGCGGGGAGAAAAAATAGTGGGAGGGGAAGTTCCTCTTCTCTTTCTCGAAGGGCTGCTTGCGTTCGTCTCGCCCTGCATGCTGCCGATGCTGCCGGTATATCTGATGTACCTCGCGGCGGAGACGGAGCAGGGCAAGCGCGCGAGCGTCGTCAACACTGTGGGCTTCGTCGCGGGCTTCACGCTGCTCTTCATGGCGCTCGGCGCGACGGCGACGGCGATTGGAGCCGCGCTCGACGCGCACAGGCTTCTGCTCCAGCGCGCGAGCGGAATCGTGATTCTGATATTCGGGCTTCACTTTCTCGGAGTTTTCAGAATAGGCTTCCTCGACGTTGAAAAGAAGCTCGAGGTAAGCGTCAAGCGGCGCGGCTTCATCGGCGCGCTGTTCTTCGGCGCGGCCTTCTCGCTCGGATGGACGCCCTGCCTCGGCCCGTTCCTCGGCTCGGCGCTCATGCTTGCGGGGGCGCGCGAAACGGTCGCGGAGGGAGTATTCTATCTATTCGTCTTCTCGATGGGCCTCGGCGTCCCGTACATCCTCGCGGCGCTCTTCTTCACGCGCATCAAAGGGATTTTCCAGTGGCTGCGCCGTCACGGCCAGACGATAAAAAAAGTCTCCGGCGCAATTTTGGCCGCCGCTGGACTCGCGATACTCACCGACACATTCGCCTACTGGTCGGCGCTCTTCTGGTAGGCTTGCGCAAAATTCAGAAACTGCGGCGTTCCGTGCGGAGCGCCGTTTTTTTTATGAGCCGCGCGCGAACTTCGCGCGTATCGCGCCTTCGAGCTCCGTCACGAGCATTCCGCAGATTATCAGCAGGCCGCCGAGCGCGCCCTGCAAGTGGAACGGGTCCTGACCGCTCGCCACCGCGAGCACGTAGCCGAAAAGACCTTCGAGCGAGAAAATGACGGCCGCGTGCGTCGCGTTCGTGTTCTTCTGGGCGCGGAACTGTAAATTGAAGCAGAGGATCGTATTGCAGAGCGAGACGCAGAGCAGCGCGCCGCATATTTTCGGCGTGAAGTCCGAGACCTCCGGCAGCGGCTCGAATATGAGCGCGAGCACGGTCAGCACGGCGGAGAGCATGATTATATGCAGCGCCGTGAGCCGCGCCGGATCGACGCGCCGCGCGCAGTATTCGCTGGAAATAACCTGAAGCGCGTATGTTACGGCCATTATGAAAGAAAGAAAATCCCCGAAGTTGAACTCCATCCCCGGCGTGAACCCCATGACGAGCAGCCCCGCCGTCGTCAGCCCCGCGCCTGCGAAGAGCCACGCCGAAGGGCGTTTCCGGTAAATCATCCAGACGAATATTGGCACGAGGATGACGTTGAGGCCGCCGATGAACGCCTGCTTGCTCGCGGTGCTGAAGACGAGGCCGAAGGTCATCGACGTGAAGACGGCAGTCAGCACCGCGGTGAGGAGAAACGAAATTTTCCAGTCGCGCGCAGTCGACGTCATTATCGTGCGCCTGAACATTATCATAAGGAAGAATGACGCGAGCAGCATACGCAGCGCGACGGCCCAGAGCGGTGTAAGGCCGCGCGCGAGCACTGCCGAGAGCGGAATGCCCGCACCCCATATCAGAGCGACGACCGCGAGCATAAGGTCCGCCGCGAGTACGGAATTCCGGCGGGGATCGAGATTCATTACAGAGCGCCCTGACGCTTCAGCGCGTCCGTGACTTCGCCGTTGATGCGGTCGATTTTGCGCATGAAGTAAACCGACGACGCCGTACAGCATATTCCGCAGGCGAA
Source organism: Candidatus Caccocola faecipullorum (assembly GCA_018716365.1). GTDB lineage: Bacteria > Synergistota > Synergistia > Synergistales > Synergistaceae > Caccocola > Caccocola faecipullorum. Next base: position 4,494 of record DVKA01000077.1, on the reverse strand, counting down.
GAGCGCCCAGCCCGTGTTCGTCAGGTCGCCGAACCTTCCGGCGAGCATACTGCCGAAGGGCGGAATGCCGATGTTTGCGAGAGTGTAGAGCGCCATGATGCGGCTGCGGCTCTCCGGCGCCGTCATAGTCTGGAGCAGGGTGTTGCAGGCGATCGTACAGGTTACGAGGCAGAAGCCGAGCGGCGCGGCGAGCGCTATGCTCAGCCAGACGCTGCGCGAAAGCGAGAAGAGCATGACGGCGGCGCCGAAGCCCACGCACGTGCGCGTGCACCACCATGAATGGCGCGCTACGTTCCTGCGCGAAGCCATCAGCAGCGAACCCGCGAGCGCGCCTATCGCCACGCCCATCAGCAGGAAGCCGAGCGTCTGCGACGTGCCGTTCAGCACGCTCTTCGCCATAGCCGGCATCAGAGTGATGCTCGGAAAGGCGAAAAATCCCGTCGCCGTGATCATCAGCAGGAAATACCTGTACGGCGCGAAGTCGCGCGCGATGCGCAGCCCGTCGGCCATATCGTGGAGAGGCCGCCCTCGTCCGCCGGTCTTGCCGACAGGCGGGCGGGAAAGCCTCATCTTCTTGAGCGCCAGCAGCGTGCTGAGATAGCAGAAGCTGTTGGAGAAAAAGCAGAACGCCTCGCCGAAGGCGTGGATTACGAAGCCGCCGACCGTCGGCCCGATCATGCGCGCCGTGTTGAAGAGCGTCGAGTTCAGCGCGACGGCGTTCCCGACGTCCTCGCGCCTGTCCACCATGTACGAGACGAGCGAATAGCGCGCCGGCATCTCAAACGCGTCGAGCAGCCCGCGCGTGAGGACGAGCGCGAGAATTATCTCGTATGTTATGAGATTCGTGAAAGTCAAAAAAGCGAATGCGAATGCGATGCACATACAGCAGAACTGCGTGCGGAAGATGAGCTTGCGCAGGTCGAGCCGTTCGACGACGGCTCCGGCGAGCGGCGAAAGGAAGAAAACGGGCAGCGAGGCGACGAAGTCCATCAGGCCGAGCGCGCTGTTCGAATCCGTGAGGCGAAAGACGAGCCAGCCGATGGCGACGCGGTACATCCACAGCCCCGTCATTGAAATCATCTGCGCCGTGAAGAAAAGCCGGTAGTTGCGCGAATTCAGCGCGCGCAGCGCGTCGGGGAAACGCATTTTACGCGCGGCGGCGGGACGCGGCGAGTTTCGCCGCGCCGAGGCGGACGGATATAAAAAGGCTCTCTGTCGTCGAACGAATAAGCATTTTTCCACCTTCCCCTGCGTCTCTATTTTACATGATTTTTGCGTAAGCGGAGAAATTGCCGAGCGCTTTTCGCACGGTTTTATGGTATAGTAACCCCCGTAGTTTAAATAACTCAAAGGAGCGGTGACGCTAGATTGGAATCATTTGTGGCGACCTTTCAAGCTATAACCTATCAGAGCTTGGTAATGATATGTGTGGGCGGCTTCCTTATGTACATGGCCGTCAAGAAGAATTTTGAGCCTAACCTGCTGCTGCCGATGGGCTTCGGCACGATACTCGTCAACCTTCCGCTTTCCTCGGCGCTAGACCAGGTAATCGAAGGCGGCAGCGTTGTGCACGGCGCTCTGCAGATGTTCTTCGACCTCGGCATAGCGACCGAGATATTCCCTCTGCTGATACTCGTCGCGGTCGGAGCCATGTGCGACTTCACGCCGCTGCTTGCGAACCCGAAGGTCTTCCTCTTCGGCCTCACGGCGCAGGCGGGCATATTCCTCACGATGGGCATCGCCTACTTCGTATTCGACTATAATATATATGAAGCAGCTTCTATAGGCATCATCGGAGCCGCCGACGGTCCGACGTCGATATACGTCTCGACGCGCTTCGCGCCCAACCTGCTCGGCCCGATTTCAGTCGCGGCATATACCTACATGGCGCTCGTCCCGCTCATTCAGCCGCCCGTCATAAAGGCGCTCACGACTGAAAAAGAGCGCAAAATGCGCATGCCTTACGCGCCGCGCCCCGTCTCGAAGACGAAGCTCTTCCTATTCCCGATAGCGATAACGGTAATAGGCGGCCTCATCGCGCCGGCCTCCGTCGCGCTGCTCGGCTTCGTCATGTTTGGCAACGTGCTGCGCGTCAGCGGCGTCACCGAGCGCCTCTCGCAGGCCGCGCAGAACGAAATGGCGAACATCGTGACGATACTCCTCGGTTTCTCGATCTCCGCCGCGATGACCGGCGAGAAGTTCGTCAACATCGGCACGCTCGCCATCATCGGAATGGGGCTCATAGCCTTTGTGCTCGACACGGCCGGCGGCGTCATCACGGCCAAGATACTGAACCTCTTCCTGCCGAAGGACAAGAAGGTCAACCCGATGGTCGGCGCGGCCGGAATCTCCGCCTTCCCGATGTCCGCGCGCGTCATCCAGCGCCTTGGACAGGAGGCCGACCCCGGCAACCATCTGCTGATGCACGCGGTCGGAGCGAACGTCGCGGGGCAGATCGGATCAGTCCTCGCGGGCGGCATCCTGCTCGCCTACCTCGGATAGCTTTTGACGAAGCGCGCCGGCTTTCATGCACGGCGCGCTTACAGTCGATAATCTTTCTTTCTTATAATGACTCTGTTATAATGTCGCTGGATTCACCGGCGGCATTATTTTTGCAAACGCCTACAATCTTTTCAGCTGTGAGGGAGAACAATGGAAAAATATAACTGCGCGGAAACGTTTCCCGACGATGGAGAAGAGTTATCTCTCCTTGACATCCTTATAGTTCTTGCGGAACAGAAAAAATTAATTGTTGCGATAACGCTGCTCTTCGCGGTCGCTGGGTTCGGTTACACGACGTTCGTAAAGGATACGACGCCGAGGTACAGGAGCGACGTGCAGATGATAACCGAAGAAGTTCGCTACGTCATGGGAGACGGAGAACTTTCTCTTTACCGGCCGACAGATATGATCAAATCGATTGTGACGAGCCGTTCGATGCAGAACGCCGTGAATGAAGAATTTGCTGCGGAAGGCGCTGGTGGCATCAGCATATCAGTAGACGTGAACAGGGATAAACTTATCACCATCTCGGTAACTTCGGCGTCGCCGGAGTTATCCATGAAAGCGGCGGATTTCATATACAGGCGGTCGAACGCAATGCTGCTTGCCATGTCCTCGCCGCAGAATGGAGAAAACTTCCCGGGCAAGAAACGCGCGGACAAAATCAAGCGCTGGGAGAAAGAGCGCCGCGAGCTGATGCCCGCTCCCGATATGCCTGTCTCTCCGATGTTTGAGCTTGATATGCTTATGCAGAACGGAGAAAGACGTGTCTATGACAGTCAGAATGTGCTCCAGCTCGTCTCGCCCGCGTCGATGCCCGCGGGGCCGGAGGCTCAGGGACGCGGCAAGGTGATCGTCCTCGCAACTCTGCTCGGCTTCTTCTGCGCCGTCACGGCGGCTTTCGCGCGCCACTTCTGGGCCGCGGCGGACGATCCCGAGACCACGGAAAAGAAAAACTATCTGAAAAAACTTCTCGGCTTCAAACCGAAGGCGTAAATTTATTTGAGGCGCTCCGATGTACAGGAAAATGCTGGATTTAATGGTATGGCTCGGTATGCGCAACCGCCGCGTTATGGCGGTGGACGTATGCTGTATAGCGGCGGCCGTCTTTATCGGCTACTCCATGCGCTTCTCCTACTTCTTCATAGGAGTCGAAGACGCCGCCGGCTTCATTCATACGCTCGTCGCGTTCATCGCCGTAATCATAGGCGCCCTGTTCATCGGGAAAACCTACAACGTCGTCTGGACGCGCGCGAGCATTGAGGAATATACACGCTTCGCGCAGTGGTACTGCATCGGCGTCGCGGTCTTCGTCGTCTTCAATTACTTCTTCCGCCTCGTACGTGTGCCGCGCTCGTCGTTCCTCATACTGATCCTTCTCGCGCTTATGTTCATGACTGGAATTCGAGCGCTGTGGCGTCTGACCGCGGTCAGCCGTCACAGGGGCGGCGCCGTCAGCCAGCGCGCGCTTATCGTCGGCGCGGGCGAGGCCGGGACGCTCATCGCGCGCGACCTGCTGCGCAACCAGTCGGCGCTCGAAGCGGTAGGCTTCATAGACGACGATCCGAATCTGCGCAACATGACGGTCGCGTCGCTCAAAGTTCTGGGGACGAAAAACGAAATATCCACGATAATAAAACGCTTCGCAGTCGACACGGTGCTGCTTGCGATCCCATCCGCGACAGGCGCGCAGATGCGCGAGTATGTCGACATACTCAACAAAGAAAAAGTGACGGTCCGCGTGCTGCCGAGCTTCCTCGCGCTCGCCGACGGGCACGTCAGCGTCAGCCGCCTGCGCTCGGTCAACCTTGAGGACCTTCTGCGCCGCGACCCGATAAAGCTCGACAACGAAAACATCTCCGCCGTCATAAAGGACAAGACCGTCATGGTTACGGGGGCCGGCGGCTCGATAGGCTCGGAGATATGCCGCCAGGTGCTCTCGCGCGGGCCGAAGGAGCTTCTCGCTCTCGGCCACGGCGAACAGTCCATATA
>DVKA01000076.1 GCA_018716365.1 Candidatus Caccocola faecipullorum | reverse complement strand
ATACGTTGCCATCATCTCCCCGCCAAACTCGACAGATCGAATATCGGGAGCAGGACGGCTACTACTACGAAGCCTACGAGCAGGCCCATGACTAGGATTATCAGCGGTTCGGCGAGCGAGGCCCATTTCTGCATGGAAGTTTGGGCGTATTCCCAGCAGCTTGCGCCTAGGCGTTCGGAGGTTTCGGCGAGGGTGCCGCCGGCTTCGCCTACCCGGATTACGGTGGTTATTTCTTCGGGGAAGGAGCCTTCTTTTTCGAGCGCCTGTGAGAAGCGGTAGCCTTCTTTTATATATCCGGCGACTGCGGAGAGGCGGCCTTTGACGGGGTCGAGGGGCTCGGTGAGCTTAAGCGCCTGGACGAGCGGGATGCCGGTGCGCAGGAGCGTGCCGGTCTGGCTGAATATGAGCGCGAAGGTCAGGTTTTCGCGCGCTTCGCGGAAGAGCGGGATGGAGATTTTTTTGCCTTTGCGGCGTATGTAGAGCGCGAGCAGCGCGATTGCCGCGGCGAATGGGATGATTCCGGCACGGACGGCGTCGGAGACGAAGATGAGCATCCACGTGACGAGCGGCAGCTGCGCGCCGGATTCTATGACGAGCGCGGTGAGGCGCGGGACGACGAAGCTGAGCAGGAATATTACGACGCCCACGCCGACGAAGAGCATCAGCAGCGGATAGGTGAGCGCCGTCTGGATTTTGCGGCGCAGCGAAATTTCGTTCTGGATGAGTTCTCCGGCTTTTTCGAGAATTTCGCCGAGCGACGCGGATTTTTCGCCGGATTCGACCATTCCGACGAGGCTCGGACGGAATACGCCGATCGAGGCCATCGAGGCGGCGAGCGAGCGTCCGCCTTCGACCGACTCGCGCAGCTCTGTGTATACCGGCTTGAGTTTTTTGCCGCGTGTCTGTTTCTGGAGCAGTTTCAGGACTTCTGTGAGCGACAGGCCACTGCGCATGAACGACGAGAGCGTCGTGCAGAAGAGGCGCTGTTCTTCGAGCGGGAGCTTTTTGCGGCGGCTTCTGCCTGCGAAGCTCCACGCGCGCGGCTTTTCTTCCTTTACCGAGACGACCGTGCAGCGTTCGGCGGCTAGCTCGCGCAGCAGGTCGTTCTCGCTCGCGGCCTCGCGGCGCACGGTTCTGCGCGCGCCGTCCGGCGTGTAGAGCTCCGCGCGGAAGAGCGGCACGGCTAGACCTCGCCGACGACGCGCAGCATTTCTTCGGGCGTCGTCTCGCCGTCTTTGACGGCTTTGAGGCCGAGCTCGAGCAGCGTCGAGAAGCCGCCTTTGCGCGCGAGCTCGCGCAGCTCGTGCGGCTGCGCGCCGCGCGCTATCGCCTCCTGTATCTCGGGCGTCACGTCGAACTGCTCGTAGAGACCGAAGCGTCCCTTGTAGCCCGTGCCGCCGCATTCTTCGCAGCCGCGGCCGCGCCACGCGTGCTTGACGCCGTTTTTGCGGACGACGCCGGTCGTGTCGAACTTTTCTTTGCAGTGCGGGCAGACGCGGCGCACGAGGCGCTGCGCGACGACGCCGAGCAGCGAGCCGGCGACGAGGTAGGGCTCTATGCCCATGTCGGTGAGGCGCGTGACGGCGCTGACTGAGTCGTTCGTGTGGAGCGTCGAGAATACGAGGTGGCCGGTGAGCGACGCCTGTATGCCTATGTGCGCGGTGTCGAAGTCGCGCATTTCGCCTATCATTATGATGTCGGGGTCCTGACGCAGAATCGAGCGCAGCGTCCCCGCGAAGGTGAGGCCGGCCTTTTCGTTGACCTGCACCTGGCCGACGCCGGGAAGGTCGTATTCTATCGGGTCTTCGACCGTTATGACGTTGACCTCGGGGCGCGCAAGCGCCTGTAATATCGCGTAAAGGCTCGTGCTTTTGCCGGAGCCTGTGGGGCCCGTGAATAGTATCATGCCGTTGGGGCGGCGGATGAGACGTTCGAGCCGTTCGCGCTCGTTTTCCTTCATTCCCAGATCTTCGAGCGTGAGCAGGCCGCGCGCCTTGTCGAGAAGGCGGAGGACGAGCCGCTCGCCGTGCTGTGTCGGCAGAGAGCTGACGCGGATGTCCACAAGCCTGTCGCCGATGCTTATTCCTATGCGCCCGTCCTGAGGCACGAAGCGCTCCGCAATGTCCATGTTCGCCATGACTTTTATACGGCTCGTCACGGGGGCCTGATGGCCTTTCGAGAGCGAGTAGCGGTCGGAGAGCACGCCGTCGACGCGGTAGCGCACGACGACGCGGTCTTCGTAGGGCTCGATGTGTATGTCCGTGGCGCGCTCGCGCAGCGACTCCATCAGTATGCCGTTGACGAGGCGGACGACGGGCGCGTCGACGCTGTCGCTCATTACCTCCTGCCGCGCGAGCTCGGAGAGGTCGTCTACCTCTTCTATCGCGTTGAGCGTTTCCTGCCCGACGCCGCTCTTTATGTCGTAGAGCGAGCGGATGAGGGCCTGCACCTCGGCGTGCGGAAGCAGCGCCGCGTCTACGCGCGCGCCCGCCGCTGCGGCGAGCAGCTGTGCGTCGGGCGTCGCGGCGTAGTCAGATACTGCGACAGTCATCACGCCTCTTTCGAGCGAGAGCGGGACGACGCCGCGGTCGCGCAGGACGTCGAGGCTCACGCCATCGGGGATGAGCGCAAGGATTTTTTCTGGATTTACGTCGAAGTCCTTTATCGAGCGCGCGGACATTTTATTTCGCCGCCGGCCCGTTCTGTTCCGTCACGTCGCCGGACTGCGGCGCGTAGATGAGCCCCTTCGGGTCGAGCATTTCGCGTGTGACGCCCTCTTTGCGCGTCGCCTTGCGGTAGTCGCTGTTGTTGCGCTGTATCAGTATGCGCTCCGCGTCGCTGAGCTCCTGCCCTTCGCGGATTATCCTGTCCGTCACCTGCGAGGCGTGCTCCGGCGTTTCGATTATGTAGGGCGTCAGGAAGATCATGAGGTCTACCTTCTCGCGCTGTTTTTCCGTCGATTTGAAAAGGTTGCCTATAAGCGGTATGTAGGAGAAGAATGGCACGCGGTTCTTGAGCTCCTTCTCCGCCTCTTTGATAAGGCCGCCGATTACGACGGTCTGGCCGTTTGCGACGAGGACGGAAGTCTTGACCTCGCGCTTCGAGGTTATCGGCGTCGCGTTGTTGGTCGTCGTCTGGAGCTCTTCTATGCGTTGTTCTATTTCGAGCGCTACGAGGTTGCCGCTTCTGATGTGCGGCGTGACTGTGAGGATGAGGCCGACGTCCTTGTATTCGTAGCTGTTGGTGACTGAGTCGGTGTTGGCCTGATTTGTGAGGCTGCCGGTGAGCTGCGGGATGACCTGGCCGACCTGCAGCGAGCTTTCGAGGTTGTCTGTGCAGAGCAGGCGCGGCATGGAGAGGACGTTTATCGCGTCGAAGCGGTTGAGCAGCCGCACATAGGCGTACATGAGCCCCGCGCCCTGCGTGTTGGTGGTCGTAACGGCGTTGCCCTGCATATCGTATGTGACTTCCTCCTGCGTCATGAGGCTTTGATAGAGCTGCTGGACGTCCGAGGGCACGCCTGTATTTCCGAGCTGGACGTTGCCCGCGATGACGGCGTCGCCCATTATGTCGCCGCCCCATGCCGCCCAGTCGATGCCGGCGCTGTTGAGCTTGTTGAGGCTGACCTCGGCGATGAGGCCGCGCAGCATGACCTGCTTCGGCTGCGTGTCGAGCTGTTCGAGTATCGACTTAAGCGAGTTGTACTGTTCCTGCGAGGCGGTGAAGATGAGGCTGTTCGTCGGGAGGTCGGGGACGACGGTCGAAGGTACGGCCCCCTCTTTGTCGGGCGAGAGCTTCGCGGCGGTCGCCAGTATCTGCGAGAGCTGCTCCGCTACGGTCTTAGCGTCGGCGTTGTGCAGCTTGTAGACGTGGAAATTTTCTGTGCGCGAGGGCAGGTCGAGCTCCTTTATAACGCGCTCGGCCTCGCGCAGCCCCTGCGCCGACCCGATGAGGACGACGCGGCCGGTGCGTTCGTCGGCGACGGCCATTAGCCCCGCCATTTTCGACGATGCGTCCTTGCCCATCGCGTTCATCTGGGATTCGAGAAGTTTCGCGTTCGCGTAGGCGAGCGGGACGACCTTTATCGCGCGGATGCTGTCGGGCGCGTCGAGCGCGCGGATGACGCTGACGGCGCGGTTCAGGAGCGAAGCCTTGCCGACGAGCAGCACGGAGCTGCCGTTGCCGACCGGCGAGACCTGTATTTCCTTAATCGCGGTCTTGAGCGGCGAGACGACGTAACCGGCCTTGACGTAGTTCAGCGGCACGACCTGCACGATGACGGCCTCGCCCGGCGCGACGCTGCGGTCGCTCTTGACGACGGAGCCGGCAGTCACAGAGCCGCCCGAGGCCGGAGCGACTTTCGAGTAGCCGTCCATCTGTTCGAGCGTCAGCTCGTTCATCTCAAGGACGGAGAGCATTACCTCTCGCGCCTCGTTGAGAGTGACGGCCTTCGGCGACACGACGGAGACCGTGCCGGTCACGCCCGGGTCTACGAGTATGTTTTCGCCCAGAAGCTCGGACATGAAGCGGAGGAATTTGACGATGTCCACGTCCTTGAAGTTGAGCTGGACGCGCCCCGAGGCGCGCATCTCGTTCGCCGCCTGCATGAGGTTCAGCTCTTCCTGATCCGGTTCGGCCGCGCGCGCCGCGTGGCAGGCCGAGAGCGAAATCGCCGCAGCCGCCAGTAATATATAGATAAAACCTTTCCTTACCCGCATATCCGTCACTCCCGTTTAACGATGAAATTTTATCCCAAAGCCGCCCATGACTGGGCCGTCAGTCGTTTACGTTTTTTTCGCCGGAGTCTCCGCCGCCGGAATTTCCGGCCTCTTTCGCGCTCGCCGCGGCCCCGTCTTTTTTCGCATCCTCTTCCGATTCGAGACAGACGGTCAGGCTGTTGTCCTTCGCGTCGCGCACCGTTATCTCGCGCCACCGGACGCGGACGGTCTCAGAAACGTCGCCGGAGCGGCCCGCGCCGTCGAAGTCCAGCCCTTTCAGGTCAAGCCTTCCGAAATCCTCGCCGAACATCTCGGTTTCGCGCTCCTCCGTCTCCCAGCGGAAGTCCCCGCTGGTTCCGCGTTCGTCGAGCTCTCCGGTCAGTATCCCGATTTCTATTTCGCGCGCCGCGTCGAGCAGCCGCTCCCTCTCGCTTACCGCGACGAGCGTGTTCTGCGCGAGGAGCACAAGCTTAAGAGCCGCGGCGCCGACCGCCGCCAGTATCGCAACGGCGACGAGCACCTCTATCAGAGTAAAGCCGCCGCGCCGCACGCCGCTACTTCACCTGATAGCGCAGCTCGACTGGCTTTCCACCGCGCATCACGGTCACGTCGAAGCGCGTGCCTGCCATGAGCGAGTTCAGCGCGTTCGACGCGTCGGCGACGTTCGTGATGCTGACGCCGTTTATCGCGCTTATCACGTCGCCCTGCGCGACGCCGACGCGCGCGAGGACGCTGTCGGATGCGAGGCGTTCGAGCCTCATGCCGGACATATCGGGCGTCGGCACCATGCGCACCTTCGCAAGCTCGTCGTAGGGGTTCATAAGCAGCGCGTCGACCAGCTCGCGCGGCACGGCCCCCTCCCGGCCTTCCGACGCCGGTTCAAGGCCGGAGAAGTCGAGCGCCGGCTTTTCCGGCGCGCGCTGCTGCGTCCTGCGGCGTGTCTCCGCGCGGCGCGGCCGGCGTCTGTCCGCCGCCGCGGGCCGCCCTCCGCCCGACAGAATCAGGTATAGCGCGTGCTCTTCCGCGCCGCCGGAGAGCAGCGCCCTGCTGTATTCTATCTCGGAGAGCGTGAAGCCCTCGACGCTCTGGCCTTTAAGCACGAGCCGCGTATTTCCAGAGACCTCTATCCACGCCCCGACGCCGGGCAGAGTGCCGCGCAGCGTCATCGATTTCAGCGTTTCTGGCGCGGCCTTCGCCGCGGAGCTTTTTTCAGTATCCTTCGCGGCGCGCACATCCGCGCCGAAGGGGTTTTCCTCTGTGAATCCGCCGGCGCCGCCGCTGCGCCCCGCGTTCGCAAACGACGGTCCGCGGCGGCTGACCGCGCGCGCGGTCTCAGCATCGGCTTCGAGCGCCGCGGACATCATGGCGGATTCCAGCGAAGAGCAGAGGCAATAGCCGGCAAATATCCCGCATACGAAGAGCGCGGCGAGGACTGAGCGCGCCGCGGACGAAGCCGGGCCCGCTGGCGGCGCGGCTGGATTTCCGCGCGGTATGAAAGCCTGGAATTTTTCTGCAAAGCGCGGCCTCATCGCGTTATCCTCCATTCGCCATCTTTTATCTTTTCAAGCGGAAGGATCTTCGTCATTCTGAGCATTTCAAACATACGGTCGAGCTCCGGCGGGGCTTTGACGAGCAGCCGCGCGCGCACGAGGCGCATCGCGGAGGTCGAGATTTCCGCCGAGCCGGAAATCGCCGCCGGACCTGTGAAGGATATGTCTTCGACTATAACGGAGTCGCGCGTCACCCGCAGCTCTGCCGACCCTGAGTTCCACTCCAGAGGCTGGCGCGTGACCGGCACGATGCTGCCGCGGCCGAATGTCAGCCGCGCGCTTTTTTCGCCCGAGAGCAGCGACGAAAGTATGTCCGGCTCGACGGAGAGTTCGCTCAGCCTCGCGCGCGCGACGGGGAGGTCGGCGTTCACGCCTTTATACGAGAAGTTTTTTTTGACGAGGCCGGAGGTTTCCGACGACGAGGCCGTGACGTAGACGCCGCGTGAGGCGGCCTCCCTCGCGGCGAAGGCGAAGAGCGAAGGCGCGAGCGCGTCCCACGGGAAGAAAATTACGATTCCGAGTATAAGTCCAGCCAGTGCCGCGGCGGCGCGGAGGAGATTTTTTTTCATTCCCTCTCCCCCTCTATCGTCAGCGAGACGTTCAGCAGCCGTCCGTCGCGCCGCGCTTCGAGCGCGCGCACCTCGGCCGTCTTGACAGCGAGGCCGTTTTTGCGTATTTCTTCGACGAGCGATTCAAATTCGTCTGGATACAGGCGGTTCACCTGAAGCGCAAGCCCCGCGGGCGACGACGAAAGCTGCGCGACCCTGCCGCGAAGCCCAGTCTTGTCGAGAATCGCGGAGACTGCGGTCAGCGGTTCTTCCGCCGATACGACGCTGCGTTCAGGGTAGGATCTCAGCTCGGCCGCGCCGCGCAGCACGGCCTCGGCCTCACGCAGCCGCGCTTCGTTCGCGCTCTTCGCCGAAAGTGCGAAGCCGAGGACTGTGGCGAACGCAAGCCAGACTGCGGCGGCGGCGAGCGCCAGCCGCACAAGCCGCGCGAATTCCGGCGCGTTTTTTATCTCTTCAAAATCGTTCCGCGTCATCTGCCGCGCCCTCCTTCCGAGAGATGAAGGCTGAAGCGCATACCGCCGCCCGGAATCTGCTGCACGTCGCCGAGGCGGACGGTGAAGCCGTTCTTTGAGAGCGCGTCGCGCAGCGCCTGGACGTCCCCGGTATTCTGCGCGCGGCCTTCAAGTTCGGTGCGCTCAATGCCGTAACGCAGCGCGTCGAGGCGCATGGTCTCCGGCATCTGCTTCCACGCCGCGGCGACGCCCGAGAGGACGCCGTCGAACGAGAGCTGGACGCCTCCGCCGGAGACGGCGCGCAGCCGCCGCGTGACCGAGGTCAGCGGCGCGCGGCTCTCTTCGCCGAGAGCCAGGGAATATATTTCCGACGGTGCGGAAGCGAAGGAATCTTTCATAAAAACGTTCTGTGCAAGAAGCGCAAGCGACAGGACGAGGCAAAAGAGGCCGGCGGCGGTTGCGGCGCGCAGAGCGAAGAAAACCGAGGCAAAAAAACCCTCGCGCCGTTCCGCCGCGGAAGCGCCGCTGTTCGAGAAGTCAAGCGCCGCGGAGGATGGCGAAGCCGCGAACGTCGCCTCGCCTGCGCGCTGGAGCTCCTCCGGCGAAATCTCGGCGGCGTCGAATATTCTGACGTTCTCCGGCGCAATCTCTCCTCCGGCGGACTGAGCGTAGCCGCGCATCCAGCGCGCCGCCTCGTCCGGCCGGCATTCTTCGTCAGAGAAGCAGCGGTAGAGCTTCGGCTCGTAGTCCTCGGCCCAAAGCGCGCAGGAGCAGCCGGCCTCGCGCCATATCACAAGGCCGCAGCCGCCCACCTCCGAAAGAAGCGCGAGCGGCGCGGGGATGAGCGCGGCGCGCCCGCCGAGCGCCTTTTCGTAATCTTCTATCTCCTCGCGCGACGCAAACCACGCGGCCCCGCGCGTGGACGAAGCGCCCCGTTCGGTCGCCTGGGGTATCATCATCAGCGCGCCGCCCTCTCCGGCGATGGAGCGGAATTTCAGCTCCAGCGCGCCGCGCAGGTTCACCTTCCGCCCGAACGGGAACGAAAAGGGATACGCCGCCGCGGTGCGCAGCGGCGCGCAGCAGACGCGCCTCTCGCCCTGCGCCGCAGGCTGCCCGGAGAGCCGCGCCGCGGTACAGAATTTCACCTTTCCGTGAAAGGCCGGATTTTCCGCGCGAAGAATGGAATTCAAACTATTCACGAACTTTTTGAACAACAGCGCACCCGCACCTCCAGCCGCTACTCTTCCCATCTGCAAAAGCCGGATCCGCCGCGCTCGACGGTAATCCGGTAATTCCTGACGTTTCCAGCGCCGTCGGAAACCCTGACGCCGATCAGGAAATGAGTGCTTTCAAACGCTATGACGTTCGCAAGCTTCGCCGCAAGCTCCTGCGGGAAGCCCGGCACGTTCCGCAGCCCGTCCATGTCGCGTATCGGATTCACGAGCCGGTAGGCCGCGATGTTCCGCGCGTGCGAAAGCGTGAGAGCGTCGTCAAGCAGCGCCAGCACTTCGGGCGCGGCGGCGTTGACGTTTATCTTCTCGCCTTCCGCGACGGACGCGTACATGGCGAGGCCGCCCTGGATCTCCTCAGTGCCCCAGAGGACGCCGTCCGTTATCTCCGGCATTGCGCGCAGTTCGCTTAAATCGGAAATCATCCTGTTGATGTTCGTATCGCGCTCCGCGCCGCCGAGCCGTTGATCAGTATCGGCGTCCATGAAGTCGACAACTTCCCACGCGAGGCGCGGAAGTTCGAGTTTCTCCCAGACGTTCTCCCACGCCGCCTCATATTCAGAGCGCGGCGTAACTCCGTCTGGAAGCAAAAGTCCGCTGATTGGTATTTTATCATTTAACGGGCGGATTTGTACTTCCGCCGTGTAATCTCCAATATCGATTTTTACATGTTCGTAAGGATCATAGAGAGATTCCGTCGGGCCGTCGAAGCCGTTCGCGTCCCCGGCAATCCTTCGGCTCATAACCTTCGCCGCAATCTCCGCGACGCTGCGGAAACGGTAGATCCTCTCGCGCGCCGCCTCCGCCCGCGCCTCCGTGCGCGCGAACCACGCGAAGGCCGTCGCCGCGGTCAGCAGCAGCGCCGACGTTATCATCACGGAGACGAGGATGAAGCCGCTATTCCTGCGCATTGACGAACCTCTCCGTGCGCACGTACGAACCTTCGCCGAGCAGTATCTCCGCGCGCAGAATCTCCGGGATTCCGCCCTCGTACTCCTCCTGCTCCCACTCGCCGCCGCGCGGGAAATAGAAGCGCAGGCCGCGGGCAGCCGACAGAATCAGCTCGCCGTCCTTCGCTTCAAGATCATCCGGGTCTATATCCATCGGCTCCGGCACGTCGGCGGAGCCCGCGCCGAATACGTCGCCGGAGCGCGCGTGCAGAGACGGCTGCCCGCATATCACCCAGCGGTAAAGCCCGGGCGCTTCGTCGCTGAACGAGTCGTCGGGCAGCACGCGGTAGACGACGACGCCAGCGCTCTTCCCCTCGTACTTAGGCGCGGCGCTCCATATCAGCAGCCGGTCGTCCGCGTCGGTCGTGAGATTTTCTTCGTGAATAATCTTTACGGAAGGAAACAAAGGATTGCTCAGAGCGAGCCGCAGGTCGCGGTACATGGCGTCCGCAGCGTCGCGCGCGTTGTGCCGCCGCCCCCAGCGCGCCTGCGCCTCTTCGAGCGAGCGCACTGTCACGACGAGCGGCGCGAGCGCGGCCGATGCGATTATCCCGACGAGGCCGGCGACTAGAAGAATTTCTATGAGCGTAAATCCGCGCGCGCGATTATTTTTCATCGCTCTGCGCTCCGTCGCCGGAAGGGACTTTTCTGTACGAGCTCGGCGGAAGATATGTTACAAGCTCGCTCATCAGCGCCAGATCGTTCGTCTCGCGCGCATAGCGCAGAAGTTCGACGAGCTGCTTGGCCTGCGGCTTCGTCCTGAAGCTGCCGTAAAGCGCGCCGATTCCGGCTTCGAGGTCCTCCGCGCGCCCCGTCGCGCGCGCGAGCGCTATGACGTGATACGCAAGCTGTTCTCCTGCCTCGTCGCGCTCCATAAGGCTCCTGCGCGCCCTCTTTATAAACGACGTGCGAAGCGCCGCGTCGTCCGTACGCGCCGCGGCGAGAAGATATTTGTCGGCGCGGCAGCCGTTATAGAAAAAGACAAGCCCCGCGGCTGCGACGGCCGCGACGAACAGGCCGAACAGGCGGTAGACGAATCCGCTGCGAATCTCATGCCACGACGGCGGCGGCGCGAAAATCTCGCGGTTCGCCCACGCAAAGGCGAGCGACATCCACACCGCAATCTCGATGCGGTGGAACGGGCGGCTGAAAAGCGCGTCGCACCACATCAGGAATATCATCGCGCAGCCCCACATCGCGCCCGGCGACAGAGTTTTTCGCATCGTCAGCGCGCGCGCGAAACTCCACAGCCACCACGCGCCGGCCGCGAAAAGCGCCGCTGCGCCGAAAATTCCAAGCTCCGCGAGGAGCTGCAAATATTCGCTGTGCGCCCAGTAGGTGAACTGCCACTTGAGCTCCGGGTGCGTCTTGAAAGCCTCGCGCTGCCCTTCGAGATAGTGCCATTTGTAATGGCCCAGGCCAGTGCCCGCGAGCGGATGGAGTTTGAATACGTTCCAGCTCGTGATCCATATCTCGCGCCGCGCGCCGAAGTTCGAAGTGTTGAGCAGCATATCGCTCGTCTTGTTTATGAGCGCGTATGCGCGGCTCCATCCGAAGTACGCCGTGCAGATGTTGACCGCGAGCATGAAGGCGACGAGCGCGAACGCCGCGCCGGCGCGCCGCGCGAGCGCGCCTCCGTCCGCGCGGCACCTGCCCGCCGCGAGAGCCAGCGCCGCGGTCCCCGCAATCAGCGCGAGCATCCCGGCGCGCGTCGTCGAATTCCAGAGCCCCCATGAATTGAAGGCAAGCATGAACAGGTTAGCCCACGTCATGAATCTGCGTCCCGCGCCGTCATACAGCGGCGAAGAATAGACCATGTGAAGGTATATGCCGCCCAGCGCCGCCATCGCCATCCACAGGCCGAACATCTCCTGCTGACCCGTATTGCCGATGTAGTTGCCAGGCACGTTCATTATGAGCGGGAATATGTCGTTCATGCCGCGGATCAGAAGTTCGGCGAAGACGACGTTCACGGCCGCGTTGATATTCGCAAGCCATATAACGCGGCGCAGCGCCGCCTGCGAATCGAAGAGGCAGCAGCAGAAAATATAGGCCGCAAGCAGCGACGCGAAGAAAAACCATTCCTTGAAGTAGGTAGACCATGCGAATATATCGCACCACAGCGGCTGCAATGAAACGAAGGCGAGCAGGCAGAGCCACGCCGCGCCGAACAGGTCGAGGCGGAAGCCCGTCCGCTCCGCGCCGTAGAGCGCTAGCGCGGAACCGCCGGCGAGCGATATGAGAGCGACGGGGACCATCGTCCACGCCCATTTCATTATATGCAGCGTGTCAAACCAGTCCGTGCCGGAATATATAAGGTTAGGAAGAGAGAGAGAGATGAAGATAAGAGGATAAAAAATCCAGAGAGGCACGAGCGCGCGCCCCGCTCCGCCCTGCATCATGCCGGAGCCGCGGAGCGCGCCGCCGTATCTGTTTGACGTTTTTCCCGAAAATTTCATCAGTCAGCCGGAACGCGCGGCTACATCGAAGAGCCGTAGCCGTTTTCAAATTTTGCGAACTCGCGGAAGAATACGAGGTCCACCTTGCCCGTCGGGCCGTTTCTGTTTTTCGCTACGATGACCTCGGCCGTCGCGTCCTGCGAGTCGTTCTCCTGCGCGTAGTATGCTTCGCGGTAGAGGAAGAGCACCATGTCCGCGTCCTGCTCTATCGAGCCGCTCTCGCGGAGGTCAGAGAGCATCGGCCGCTTGTTGTTTTCCCTCCGTTTTTCAACGTCGCGCGAAAGCTGTGAGAGGGCGATGACTGGAACCTTGAACTCGCGCGCTATGCTCTTCAGCGTGCGCGATATTTCGGAGACTTCCTGCGTGCGGTTTTCCATGCGCCGCGCCGCCATCATGAGCTGGAGGTAGTCGATAATAATGAGGCCGCGCCCCTCGCCGTGCTTAGCGAAGAAGCGCCGGCAGCGCCCGCGCAGTTCGAGCGTGTTGAGCGGCGAGCTGTCGTCGATGAAGATCGGGCTCTTCTCTATCTTTGCGGCGGCGCGCTTGAGGCTCTCCCACTGCTCGCTCTGCTGGCGGCGGCTCTCAAAAAGTTCGATGAGGTTCACCTTCGCCTCCGACGAGAGCATTCTCTGCGCAATCTGCTCCGCCGACATTTCAAGGCTGAATATCAGGACGGGGACGTTTTCTTCGCCCGCCGCGTACTGCCCGATGTTGAGGGCGAAGGCCGTCTTTCCCATCGCGGGGCGCGCCGCGACGATGTAAAGCGCGCCGGGCTGGAGCCCCGCGGACATTCTGTCGAAATCGGGGAAGCCGGTTGGAACGCCGGTGATTGCGAGGCCGCCCGCGAGACGTTTCTCAATGTCGGACATAGCGGACTTGAGCACGTCGTGAGTAGAGCGGATGTTCGTCGTCCTGCCCGTGCGCGAGATCTCAAAAACTTTCTGCTCCGCCGTCTCCAGCGCCTCGTCGACTTCGATCTCCTCGCTGAAGCCGATCTTCGATATATCGCTGCCCACGGTTATCAGCGAGCGGTGCACGGATTTGTCGCGGACTATCTTAGCGTGGTATTCTACGTTCGCCGTCGTCGTGACGGCTTCGGTCAGAGATGTAATGAACGAGAGGCCGCCGAGCGTTTTGACGAGATTCTGTTTGTTCGCCTCGTCGCGGAAAGTCAGGGCGTCGACGGCGACGTTGCGCTCCGACATGGATTTCATGACCTCAAAGGCCTGCCTGTGGCGCGGGTCGTAAAAATCTTCCGCGGCGAGCATTTCAACCGCGGTGTTGAGCGCTTCGGAATCGAGAAGGCAGGAGCCGAGGACCGCCCTTTCAGCTTCGAGGTTGAAGGGCGGTATCCTCTCCATTCCCGCAGAGTCGTTCAAAATTATTCAGTCTCCACTTTGAGAGTCATCTCGGCGTCGATGCCGGGATAGAGCTTGATTCTGAAGGCGAAGCTGCCGGCCTGCTTGATGGAGTCGTCAAGCTTGATGTCCTTCTTATCGACGGAGCAGCCGAACTGCGCGCCGAGCGCGTCGGCCACCTGCGCCGACGTGACGCTGCCGAAGAGCTTTCCGCCTTCGCCTGCGCTGGCCTTAACCGTGACGACTTTGCCGCCGAGCGTCTTTTTCAGCTCAGCCGCGGCCTTCTGGCGCTTGTCGTCCTTGGCCTTCTGGGTTTTCTGATGTTCCTGATACTCGCGTACCTTTCCGGGAGTCGCCTCGTCGGCGAGGCCGCGCCCCACGAGGAAGTTGCGTCCGTAGCCGTCCGAGACCTCTATCAGTTCGCCTTTTTTGCCGACTTTAGCGACATCCTGTTTAAGAATAACTTTCATATCTATTTCCCCCTTAGCTTGATACGCCTGCGCAAATCATACCATATGTCAAAAACGCCGACCATCGACAGAACGTAAGAGACCGGCGCAAAAAACAGTCCAAAGCAGGCCGCGACGCACTTTACCGCGCCGTTGACCCTGTAAGCCGTCATGAAGTACCACGCTAGCGACAGCCCTTCTATCAGGAAGACGCCGCGAAGCACCTCCATCATGTTCAGAGAGAGCATTTTATAGAGCTGGTCGTCCGGCATCGCCTTCGACAGCATATCCAGAACGAGCGCCGCGAGGAGCGCCCAGAAGATATTTTTAGGGAAGCGCCAGCTTGAGAACGGTGGGAGCTCCGGCACGCTGACGGAGCCGTCCCTGCGCGCGTAGAGGCGCGCCGCGACGTATCCCGCCGCTGTGTCGCAGGCGGCGAAAAGTATAATCATCGACGGCATGAGTATGCTCACTGTCGCAACCATATCTGCGGCGTAGCCGCGCAGGCTTTCGGGCGAGACGGCGACGCCGCCCTGAGAGAGCGTCCCCGAGAGCGACGACACGAACGATTCCGCGGCTTCCGGCGAGATCATAAAAGGATTAAAGCCGGCCGCATAGTGGAACACGCCGATGAGGAATAGCTTGACTGCGACCGACGCGGCGACAGCGGAGAGAAAATAGTCCGCGCCGCTTTTTGCGCGCAGCATGAGAAAGCCCGTTACAAGGCCGAGCACGGCGAACTCGCAGACGTACATAAAGGCCGCAACCTCGCCCATTGCGAAGAACACTACGAAGGTGCCTAGAAGAGCGCCCGGCAGCGCGGCTTTTATACCGGCGCGGCAGGTGAAGAGAAGGAACGGCACAGGGGCCGCCAGAACGGTGAGCGGCGAGAGGAAAGCCAACTGTATCCCCGCCGCGAACATAAGAACGCTTGCCGCCGTCCAAGAAAAACATTCCAGTATTACTTTACCTTTCACGTCAGACCCCCGCATATCGCATATCAATAAAAAAGGAGAGCCACAGGCTCTCCCGATATTATAACAGTTACGCGCGGTTTTTTAATCCGACGTGAAGGGCAGAAGCGCGATGAGTCTCGCGCGCTTGATGGCGCGGGTGAGCTGGCGCTGGTGCTTCGCGCAGGTTCCCGTTACGCGGCGCGGGATTATCTTGCTGCGCTCGGTGATGTATCTTTTGAGTTTGTCGATGTCTTTGTAGTCTATATGCTCCACCTTATCGACGCAGAAGTGACATACCTTCGGCCTGCGTTTGCGGCGTTTGCGGTTGAATGCGCTTTCCATCTGTAATCCACCTCTTTCTAGAACGGTATTTCTACATCCCCGGACGAATCCGGTCCGTTAAGCTCCGAGAAGTCGAGCGGGAATTCGTCTTCAAAGCCGGCCTCGTTTCTGAGGCTGCCCATGTCGGGCGCGGGCATCGCGTCGGACTGCGGCGCGCGCTGCTGATACTGCTGCTGTCCGCCTCCGTAGCTCTGCTGCTGGTAGCCTCCGCCGTACTGCTGGTCGTCGTCTCTGCGTCCTGAGCTGAGCAGGACGATGTTGTCCGCGACGACCTCCGTCACCCAGCGGCGCTGGCCTGTTTTCAGGTCGTCGAAGTCGCGCACCGAAATGCGTCCTTCGACGAGGACGGGGCGGCCTTTTCTGAGGTAACGCTCGCAGACGTCTGCCTGCGGCCCCCAGACTGCTACCGGAACGAAATCCGTGTGGCTCTGAAGCTCTCCCGTGACTTTGTTCTTCCACTGACGTCCTATCGCGACAGTGATTCGTGCAACCTTCTGTTTAGTCGGGGTAAATCTCACGTCGGGGTCGCGCGCCAGGTTGCCCATCAGCACGACTCGGTTGTATCCTCTCGACATAAGACTTACTTCTCCTCGAGGTTGACGACCATGTGGCGCACAACGGACGGTTTGAGGCTAAGGAGACGTTCCATTTCCTTAACCTGCGCGGGGTCGAGCTTGAACGTATAGAGAGTGTAGAAACCCTCCAGTTCTTTTTCGATGGGGTAGGCAAAACGCTTCTTGCCCCAGAGGTCGACCTTTTCAACCTCAGCTCCCAGTCCGCGCACGATCTCAGCTATCTCGTCGGACACTGTTTTGTGGTCCTCGATGTCAGCCTTGAATATTACTACCATTTCGTAAGACCGCACGTACTTCACCTCCTCCCTCTGGACTTTGGCCTCTTCTCTGCGGAAGAGGCAGGGAAACACAGTTTTGTATTATACACCGCGCGCGCCGCTATTGCAATTTATCCTGCGGCGTGACCTCGATTTTATATATCCTGTCGCCCGAGCGCACGAGGTTGAACTGTTCGACGGCGAGGCGCTCGATGCCCTCCGGCGTGCTGTAGTAGCGGATGTCCTGCTTGAGCTTCTGCGTCCTGCGCTCTTCGGCGACGAGCTCCTCCATGCGCTTGTCGAGCGCCGAGGCGAGCACGTCGATTTTTTCGAGCTCTTTGAAGAAGGATGTCAGCAGCACGGC
>DVKA01000075.1 GCA_018716365.1 Candidatus Caccocola faecipullorum | reverse complement strand
CGTGCGCCCCGCGGATCTGGAGGGCGTGCCGCTGATATGCTCGCGCCAGATGCTCGACAACAACGAGATGTCGGGCTGGCTCGGCCGCGACTTCCGCGAGCTGGACATCGTGGCGACCTACAATCTCGTCTTCAACGCCGCGCTGATGGCAGAGGAGGGAATAGGCGCGGTGCTGACCATCGAGGGCGTCGGCGGCCTCTACGCGAACGGCGGCCTCTGCTTCCGCCGGCTCGAACCGCGCGTGACGGCGGGGCTCGTCCTCGCGTGGAAGAAGTACCAGATTTTCTCGCGCGCCGCGGAAAAATTCCTTGAATATGTGCAGAACGCGGCGGCGGAGGCCGCGCGCGGCGAAGACGATAAAAAGGGGGAAGCCTCTGATGAATAAAACTCCGGCAAGCATTTTCAACGACGTCATAGGCCCCGTGATGCGCGGGCCGTCCAGCTCGCACACGGCGGCCTCGGCGCGCATCGCGGAGATTGTGCGCATGTCGCTCGGCGGGACGCCTGCGCGCGCCGTCGTGGACTTCGACGTGAACGGCTCGCTCGCGGTCGTCCACGAGGGGCAGGGCACGGATTTGGGACTGGTCTGCGGATTTCTCGGCCTCCCGCTGACGGCGGAGGGCGTCGATAAATATTGGGAAAACGCTAAAGCCGCGGGGCTTGAGCTGAAATTCCGCGAATACGACTACGGCGCGGAACATCCTAACACGTACCGCATCGAGGCCGAAACGCGCGGCGGCCTCGCGCGACGCTGGGAGGGAATATCCACCGGCGGCGGCATGATAGAGATGACTCGCTTTGAAGATTTTCCCGTCTCGATACGCGGCGACTTCTACGAGCTGCTCGCGCTCTTTCCCGCGCAGAACGAAGCGGCAGCCGTCGGCTTCATCCCCGCGCCGGATTTTATGAGCGTGGAGGAGCGCGGCGGCAAAACGCTGCTCTCCGCGAAATTCCACGAAAAGCCGGACGAAGCGGCGATTCGCGCCGCGCTCGAAAAAGCAGGGGCTTCGGACGTGATTTTCCTCGCCCCCGTGCTTCCGACGCTTTCGCGCGCAAACGCCGCCGTGCCCTTTTCTTCGGCGGAGGAGATGCTCGCGTGGAACGAGGATAAAAATCTCGAAATGTGGGAGCTCGCCGCGGAGTACGAAGCGGAGCGCGGCGGCACATCGCGCGAAGATGTTTTCAATAAAATGTCGGCGCTCGTCGAAATCATGGAGCGCGCGCTCGACGGCGGACTCGCGGGCACGGACTACGCCGACCGCATACTCGGCCCGCAGGCGCATATGATCGACGAGGCGCGCGGGCGCGGCGCGCTGCTGCCCTGCGACGTACTCAACTCGATGATAAAGTCGATAACGGCGATAATGGAGACGAAGAGCTCGATGGGCGTGATAGTCGCCGCGCCTACCGCGGGCTCCTGCGGCTGTCTGCCAGGCTCCGTGATAGGCGCGGCGCGCGCGCTCGGCATGGGCCGCGCGGAAATTACGCGCGCGATGCTCGCGGCGGGGCTCGTCGGAATATTCATCGCCGAGGGCGCGACCTTCGCCGCGGAGGTCGGCGGCTGCCAGGTAGAGTGCGGCGCGGGCTCCGGCATGGCGGCCGCAGCTCTCGTCCAGCTCGCGGGCGGAACGGCGCGCCAGTGCGCCGACGCAGCCTCGATGGCGCTCCAGAATATTACAGGCCTCGCCTGCGACCCAGTGGCGAACCGCGTCGAAGTCCCCTGCCTCGGCAAAAACGTCATGGGCGGCTCAAACGCCCTCTCCTGCGCCAACATGGCGCTCGCCGGCTACGACAAGGTAATCCCGCTCGACGAGACGATAGCGGCGATGTACGACGTGGGCACGAAGCTTCCGCCCGAACTGCGCTGCACCTACGGCGGCCTCGGCAAAGCGCCCACTGCTGCGAAAATCGCCGAACGCCTCGCGCGCGCGGCAAAATAAGCGCGCGTCAAGCCGCAAGGATAAAATTAAAGGCCGCCCGCACAAGGGCGGCCTTTGGCGTATTTTTGCGCCGCCGTGCTGAAAGTCCGTCCGGCGGCGCGGCTCTTCAAATTTTTCTCCTCCCTGAAAACCCTGAATGAATTTTGCATTGCCGTTGCGCTTCCGTTACTTTGGCAAAAGCTTGCCTTTACCTGAAATTTCTATAATGAAACCGCTTTGAACGAGCGAAGTATAAAACATTGGAGGAGATTGGGTTTGAACAAGAAAGTTTTGATGATTGCCGCGATAGTCGTAGTGATAGCGGCGGCCGCCTTTACGATGATGGGCGGCGGAGAAAAGGGCGGAACTGAAACCGCGGCGAAAATCGACCTCAACTCGCTGACTGTCGAGCAGCTTCTCGCTAAGGCGAAGGAAGAGGGACGCGTCGATTCCGTCGGAATGCCCGACTCGTGGGCGAACTGGGTGCAGACATGGACCGACCTGAAGGATAAATATGGAATAGAGCACGCCGACGTCGACATGACCTCGGCCGAGGAGCTCGCTATATTCGAAGCCGAGAAGGACAACGCGACGAAGGACATCGGCGACGTGGGGCAGTCCTTCGGGCCGCTCGCCGAGAGCAAGGGGCTGACGCTGCCCTATAAGACGAGCTACTGGGATGAAATTCCGGCCTGGGCGAAAGATGATAACGGAGACTGGATCATAGGCTACTACGGCACGATTGCGATAATCACGAACAGAAAGCTCGTCCCGAACCCGCCGAAGTCGTTCGCGGACGTACTCGAAGGCGACTACATGGTGACGCCGGGCAACGTGGCGCAGGCGACGCAGGCGCAGAACGCCCTTCTCGCAGCGGCCATAGCTAACGGCGGCTCCGAGACGAACCTCCAGCCGGGCTTCGACTTCTTCCGCAAGCTTGCGGAGCAGGGGCGCATCGACCGCGGCGAGCCGAACGTCGCGCGCCTCGAGAAGGGCGAGATAGCCTGCTACTTCGTATGGGACTACAACGCGCTCGGCTACCGCGACCAGTTTAAGGCGAACAACCCTGACGCCGAGTACGACGTCTGCATTCCCGCCGACGGCTCGGTGCAGAGCGGATACGCGACGATAATCAACGCATACACGAAGCGCCCGCACGCTGCGGCCTTCACCCGCGAGTACATACTGAGCGACGCGGGGCAGATAAACCTCGCGCG
>DVKA01000074.1 GCA_018716365.1 Candidatus Caccocola faecipullorum | reverse complement strand
ATTCATATCGGGCCGCCGCGCGCAGGCGAACCACATACGCAGCGCCGACGATTCGTGCGAGGCCGAGGCCGTGCTGACCTCCGCGCCCGTCGAGGGACTCGAAGAACGTTACCAGCCGCAGGAAAACTCGCTGATAGCGCGCCGCACCTTCACGCGAAGCGGAAAGGGCCGCTGCGCGCTCCAGGGGCAGAATGCGCCGCTCACCGTGCTCATAAAGGCGATGGAGCGCAACATCGTGATACAAAGCCAGTTCGCGCAGCTGAGCCTGCTTGAACCGGCGCGCCAGCTCGAACTGGTCGACTCTTGCGGCGGGGCGGAGACGGCCGCGCTGCTCGCAAAGCTAGACGAGACCTTCACAGCCGCGCTGGCGGCGGAGAAACAGATCGTCGCGCTCAAAAAAAGACGGCGCGACAGCGAACAACGTTACGAAGGCGCGCCTGTCATAATCCGGCAAGTCTCAGCGCTCAGGCTTGAAAATGAAAGCGAGCGGCAGTGGGAGGAGGAGCTTGCGAAAATCGACGCAGAAGAGGCCGCGAACCGCGCGATACGCGCGGCTTCGACGCAGATGAACGACCCGGAGCACGGGCTGCTCGACCGCCTTGAAAACACCGCGAAAAGCGTCTACGCGGCGGCAGGGCGCGACGGAGAAAAATGGCGGCCCGCGATAGAGAAAATGCTCTCCGGCGCGCAGGAATTTTCGTCGATGCTCGCCGCCGAGTGCCGCGCCTCCGACGGCGCCGACGCCGAAGAGGCGAAAGAGAACCTAGAAAAAAAGATAGGCGCGCTGCGGAAAATCAAAAGGGCGCTCTCGCTGCCCGACGCCGCGGCGGTCATTGAATACGCGAAGACCGCCGCAGCCGAGCTCGAATGGCTCAAAAAAAGCCGCGAAGAGCTCGAATCGCTCGAAAAAGAGGCCGCCGAGCTGCGCCGCGAAACCTCGCGCCTAGCGATGGAGCTGCGCGCGCTGCGCAAAAAAGCAGCCGCGGCGCTCGCAGCGTCGGTCAACGGACACCTTCGCGAGCTCGGCATGGAATATGCGGAGTTCGGAATAGAGATAGAGCCGCTCGACCGCGTCCGAGCGAACGGCGCGGAAAACGTCTGCTTCACGCTCGCGCTGCCGGAGCAGAAGCCGCTGCCGGTAGGCAAAAACGCCTCGGGCGGAGAGCTCTCGCGCATCCTCATCGCGGTGCAGCTCTCCGCAGGCGACGATAAACTGCCCGGCACGCTCGTGTTCGACGAAGTGGAGGCGGGCCTCGGCGGCAAAACTGCGCTCCTCGCAGGCTACAAGCTCCGCGAGCTCTCGAAGCGCTGCCGCACGATATTGATAACCCATCAGGCGACCATAGCCGCGATGGCGGACCAGCATTTCGTCGTCAAACGCTCCGGCGACGACACGGAAATATCCGAAGTCGCGGGCGAAGCGCGCGAGCGCGAAATAGCGCGCATGCTCTCCGGCGACGAAGAATCCAGAGAAGCGCTTGAACACGCGCGCGCGCTGCTGGAACATTAGGTGAATAACTCTGAAACGCAGCCGTTGCCCGCGGCGGGAATTTCTGCTTTAATATGCGGGAAATCGCCCGACGAAAGGGATTGACGGAAGCGATGAATCGCGTAATCCTTAACCAACCAACCAACCAACCAACCAACCAACGCGGCGCGGTGAGCCTGTAACGCCGCGATTTTTTCGTGCCTTACTGGATTTTTACGAAACAGGCGCTTTCACCCCATTGTTCAGACAAACGGGCGGAAGCGCCTATTTGTTTGAACAAGCCACGCGAAAAGACGGATATGGATGACGCATATGCAAACAAACGTGCCAATATATCAGAGACATGAACCTAGCAGTAATATTTTCCAAATGATATAAGGAGTGTTTGCAATGAGTTTCTTTCGAAAACTTTCAAGATTTTTCGACAACGAACATTATAAGAAAAACCCTGTCGCGCAGAATCTTACAGAAGAACAATTTATAGCGCTCAACGTCGGCGCAATCAACGCAGAGCAAACAGGGTACTATTGCGACAGCCTCACGACAGGGGCTGATGTTGAGGGTATTAAAGAAAATCTAGAAAACTACTACGGGATAGAAGACAGAGAATCTGCCATCGGAACTCTGCAATGGCTATTCGGCAGGGGACACCGCGTTTTCTTCGATGCAGTAAAGGGAGCCGCTTCAGGCAAAGCCGGCGCGATAGACTACAATGAACTGGAAGACGATGAGCACGAGCGGGCGGATGAATTTCTCGAAAATTTACAAAGCGCGGTGGATGGACTCATAGAAGAGAAATTTCTGACGAGCCGAGAAGACCTTGCTTCTCATTCCATCACTGCATGGGATATGGGGCGCTTCGTGCTGGTCACGCGCTGCTGCTTCGACGCTGAGTATATTTCAGAAGAAGAGGCGTGGCATTGTATCAATAACGCGCTTGCTGAATGCCGGGAATTTTATTCTTCATGGGAAGAGCTTGCAAGCGACTATGTTATAGGCAGAGCAATGTGGTCCGGCTACGGAATGACTCTAATCGGCATAATGACAAAAGCGCAAAATCTTCTGAGCGACGCCGAAAGTCCATGGAAAAGGGTACAATTTAGCAAATCCGATAAATAAGAGCTTTAATGCCTTGAATGCGCTGCGTTTGGCGGCTGTCTGCCCAACGGCTCGACGACAAAAGCATTCTTCACAAATCGGGAGGCAAGAAGATGAAAAACTTAGAAGAACAAATCAAGCAATGGAACGACGAAAACGAGTTTGAAAAATGCGTCGAGGCGATAAAGGCCGTGCCGGAGGCGGAGCGCGGATATGAGCTGACGCTTCTTCTCGGACGCGCATACAGCAACATAGCGGTCCTCGGCCCGCACTGCGAACGCCCCGACGGCGACGCGGATATGGTGGACGTGGAGCTGCTCGACAAGGCCATATCTATCTTCGAGTCCATCCGCGCCGGGGGAGAGAACGAC
Organism: Candidatus Caccocola faecipullorum; assembly: GCA_018716365.1. GTDB lineage: Bacteria > Synergistota > Synergistia > Synergistales > Synergistaceae > Caccocola > Caccocola faecipullorum. Next base: position 6,428 of record DVKA01000074.1, on the reverse strand, counting down.
CCGTTCTGGAACTCGCGCATGGCATACGCGCTCTGGATGGCGGATGGGCGCGAAGCCGAGGCTCTGACATACGCAGAACGCTGGCTCGAACTTGAGCCGGAGAGCAAAGACGCTAAAAAACTTATAGGAAGCATACAAGAGTTCCTTGACGACGACGATGAAGAGGGCGGCGAAAACTTTACGCTTGAGACCTACGACGACGCCGATTGGGACACGGTGCAGGAGCACATAGCAAAATACTTCGGCGATTACGACAACGTGATGCACGAAATCGCGTCGGAGGGCATACATCTCGACGTATGCGTCATCCCGCCGCGCGAGGAACACAACTATTACACGCTCGTCACGCTCGGCATGGGCGCGCACAAAATGAACGTCCCGGAGGAGCTTGCAGACCAGAAGCTCGAACGCGCCGAGCTTCTCATAAATCTGCCGCCCGACTGGAATCTCACGCAGGAAGCTATGCGTGACGACAAATGGTTTTGGCCTATCCGTATCCTGAAATCTACTGCGCGCTACCCGTTGAGAGAAAGGGACACGTGGCTCGGCTGGGGGCATACTCTAGGAGATGACGACGGAGTTCCGTTCTCGGACGGCACGAAGCTCTGCGGCGCGCTGCTGCTTTCGCCCGGCGTGTTCGGCGAGGATTCCTATGTCTGCAAACTCGCTGACGGAGACGAAGTGAATTTCTATCAGCTCATCCCTCTTTATAAAGAGGAGATAGATTTCAAACGCGAGCACGGAGTAGACGAACTTCTTGAAAAATGTTCCGACGAAACGCTCGAGGTAATCGACCCGCAAAGGCTTAACGTCATCACCGACGCGGACAAAATAGATTACGACGACGCGCTCATGGAATCGGCTGAGGAGTACGCCAAGACCATAGAAGAGAAAAAACTGCCCGTCGATGAACTTGCAGCCTACAACCATCTGGCGATTTACCTGCGCTGGTGCATAGAGCATGATTTGATGAGCAATCCGTTCCTCCGCAGCCACGGCGAAACAGTCGAGGCGGTGAAGAAAGGCGAACTTACTGACCTGCGCGAGTTCATGCGGGACGACGATAATATAAACGGCAAACTTTCGCTGACGTACTTCAACCATGAGGGGACGGAGTTCGCTAAATGGTACAGCTGGGGAAGCCGCGCCACGCCCTACGCATATATAAAGGACGTGAAGGCTCACGCCGCGGCGTACTTCGGCGAGGAGCGCGCGAAAAGCGAGGAGTTCGGCGGCGCTGCCTATCTCTTCGTGCCGTGGAGCGAGGACTATTACCGCGCGATGGCGGAGGTAATCGACCGCCGTTACGCGCAGTGGAAGGCGCTCGACGAAAATCAGATGCCGGAGAAAAATTTCGCGATAAAGCCCGAGGATATAAAGCCTCTGCTCAAAGACTGGGAGGGCGCGGCAGAGTGCTGCGCGAGCAACAGAATACTCGTCGACGGCTGCAAGGTCGGGTATTGCGAGAGATTCAGGCCGTCGCGCTGCGACGAGGGCTGGAAAAGCGGCTGGCTGTTCCTCGCGGGAGACGAGGACGAAGAGTATCTCGACGACGAGGACAATTTCAGCATCTGCGGCCTGAACACAATCTGCAACTACGACCCGGAGATAATGCCGTTCCTCACGCGCTCCTACGGAGAATCTCTCGACTTCCGCAAGCTTGACGGCGGCGGGGAAGAGGACGAAGAGTAGGCGCAGGCATGGATGCTGACGCCGTATCTCTGTTTATCGGAGAAAACCGCGGCTTCGTCTGCATTGCGGCGGGCGCGCTCTTCGCCGCCGGCGCGGTGCGGGATTGGAGCTGGCTCTGCGACCCGTCGGGCAAGCCGTACGCGCACCTGCTTGGCAGGACGGGACGGCGGATATTCTTTTTCGCCGCGGGCTCTCTGCTCATAGTCTGCGGCGCAATGATTGAGTTCCATTCATAAAATATGGAGAAATGTGAAAGGGGAAACAACTATGAACGAAAAGCAGATGCAGGCGGCGCGCAACGCCATGATTGAATGGCTCGAGCACCCGCACGAGCTCGGCGCAGCTCCCGCAGAAATAGAGTGCGCGGGGACCTTCGAGCTTCACGATATGACATATTACCTTTTCAAGTATAAACGCGAGGCGGGCGGCAAATGGCTGCTTGGCGTATGCGGCGGCTACGAGGGCGGCGATTTGGAACACTGCGGTCACGTGTACAGCGAGATGGAGGAGTACGACGAATCGACGGCGGTCGAGAAGGCAACGGCGATGGTCGAGATGATACGCTCCTACTGGATGGAGCAGGCGAAGCTCGCCGAGGAGCGCAAAGAGAAGGCCGGGGCGTTCGTCGGCTTCGTGCTGCTCTCGGAGGTCGAATGGGATAAGGAACAGCTCATCCGCGACTTGAAAGAAGAATGGGACATCGACGCAACGGAAGATGACGACGACGAAGTGCGCGACGACGCGCTCGTATTCCAGATAGGCGATATGATAGCCGCAGCAAGCCTCATGCAGGTACCCGTCCCAGACGGCGAAGCTGAGGAAAACGCCGAAAGCAATTACATGTGGCCCGAGGCGGTAAACGTTGCGAAAGCGCATAAAGCTCACATCATGGTCGGTGTTACGGGAAAGGAAGCGAGCCTAGTCGAACGCGCGGAGCTCTACGTCAAGCTCGCCGCCTGCTGCTGCCGTCAGAAGCGCGCGACGGGCATCTACACGAGCGGCACGGTCTTCGAGCCGAGCTTCTTCTATAAATTTGCCGGCATGATGAAGGACGGAGAATTTCCGATATTCAACCTGATATGGTTCGGCCTCTACCGCAGCGAGCGCGGCGTCTGCGGCTACACCTACGGCATGGAGTACTTCGGCAAGGACGAGATGGAGGTGCTCGACGCGGACGCGGAGCCGTCGGACGTTCAGGGCTTCCTTTCGAGCATGGCGGCCTATGTCATAGAGTACGACGTGACGCTGAACGACGGCGAGACGATAGGTTTCTCGGCGGACGACAAGCACGCGATAACGCGCAGCGAAGGCGCGGCGCTGCCCGGCATGACGCTGAAGATAGAATATTAAGGAGGAACACAGCTATGAAAAAATTCGACGAAAACTACGTTCTGCTCAAAGATATGGTCGAGGACGACTATTATCCGAAATTCCTCGTCAAGAAGGTGAAGGACTGCATCACGCCCGTCATCGCGCTGCTCGAAAGCGGCGAGAGGGACAAGGAGGTCATACAGGCGAAGCTCGACGAGATGACGCTCACCATCAACGATTTGCAGGATGAGTTCTACGAGAACAACAGCGAAATAGAGACGGTGGCGCGCGACAGCATAGGCGAGACATTCAAATATATCCTCGACTGGTTCGGCATAGACATAGATGAGGAGGAAGCTATTCGGGAACGCGATTGGTAAGCGTCCGCGAAACGACCGGGCAATGTAAAGCGGCGGCCTCGAATCAAACTGCGTGAAGCCGCCGCTTTTTCTGCGCTCCGCCATTAAATTTGTTATAATTCGCTTGTAGGCCGCGCACGGCCTTATCTTCCGGCTGCGCCGTTGTAAGTGAGATGATTCAGAAATGGATGGGAAAAGGGAGATAAAGCGCTGCATCATAATCACGGGTATGTCTGGAGCGGGAAAGTCCTCGGCTCTCAACGTATTCGAAGATCAGGGCTTTTATGCAATCGACAATCTTCCGCCAGCGATGCTTCCGCAGCTCATGGAGGTGCTCGGCAGCCATCCCGCGGCCGTAAACTACGGCGTGGCGGCGGTAGTCGACGCGCGCGGCAAGGAGCTGCTCAACGATCTGAGCTGCGTCGTGGAGAAGCTGCGCGAGAAGGGCGTGGACGCGGAGGTTCTTTTCATCAACGCATCGGACGAGGCGCTTGTGCGCCGTTACGAGACGACGCGCCGCCGCCATCCGCTCGCCGACGGAAACACAATATTACAGGGAATACGCGAAGAACGCAGAACGCTCTCCGCGATTATGGAAAAGGCCAATATCGTCATCGACACAAGCAAGTTCAAACTGCCCGAATTCAAAACGCGCGTACTGGAGTCGACTGGCGTCTCCGTCGCAGAACCTTCCGTCATCGTCAGCTCTTTCGGCTTCAAATACGGAGCGCCCGAAGACGCGGATTATATACTCGACGTGCGTTTCCTGCCGAATCCGAACTATGTCGACGACCTTCATATGCTTTCCGGCAAAGACGAGGCCGTGCGGAAATATCTAAACGGCTTCCCGTCGCTGAAAAAATTCCTCGACATGGCGGTGCCGCTGCTCGGCTACGTCGCTTCGGTCTACTGCGAGACGGGCAAGAAACAGCTTCATATCTGTTTCGGCTGCACGGGCGGACGCCACCGCTCCGTAGCTGTGGCCGAGATAGTGGGGGCCGCGATCGCTTCGACGGGCAAGCGCGTCGTCATAACGCACCGCGACATCGACAAGGGCGGAGCGCGGTGAACGGCGTCCTGTTCTTTCTTGTTTTCATAACGGCGTTCATAGCCGGCGGAGCCGCAGTATATTTCGCCTCGTCCAAGAGGCTGCGGCTGCGCCGCGCAAAACATTCGAGAAGCAATATAATCACGAACGCGATGGAGTACAGGCTCTCGCTCGGCCCGCGCATAGTTGCGATCGGCGGAGGCACGGGGTTGTCTACGCTTCTGAACGGCCTCAAGGGCTTCACGCGCAACATCACGGCCGTCGTCGCCGTCACTGATGAAGGCGGAAGCTCAGGCCGCCTGCGCCAGGAGTGGGGGATGCTGCCGCCCGGCGACATCCGCAACTGCATAGTCGCGCTCGCCGAGAACGACAGCTCTTTGAACAGCCTGCTGAATTTCCGCTTCGACAGAGGAGAGCTCAAGGGGCACAGCCTCGGCAACCTGATACTGCTCGCGACGACGGAGATGATGGGGGATTTCCAGCGCGCGGTCGAGGAGCTGAACAAGATGCTCGCCATCCGCGGGCAGGTGCTCCCTGTGACGACTGAAAACGTCGTATTAAAGGGAGAGACGAAGGAAGGCAAAAGGCTGACGGGCGAGCTTGAAATTTCCGACCACGGGCGCGAGCTGGCAAAGCTGTGGATAGAGCCTGCGGACGCGGAACCGCTCGACGCGGTGAAGCGCGCTCTTTCGGAAGCCGAGATAATAGTGCTCGGCCCGGGCAGTTTGTTCACAAGCGTGATGCCGAACCTCCTGCTTACAGAGATGGCGGCGCTGCTGCGCGACGTGAAAGTCCCCGTCATTTATATAGCGAACCTCATGACGCAGCCGAAGGAGACGGAGGGCATGAACATCGTCGCCCACGTCGACTGGATAGCTGGCATACTCGGCGCAGTACCGGACTATATTCTTGCAAACCAGTCGGCGATACCGGAGGAATTCGTAACGCGCTACGCGAGCATCGGCGCGGAGCCGCTCTACCTCTCCGCTAAGGAAGAAGAATATCTTGAATCTCTCGGCAGCGAAATAATCTACGGCGACTACTGCGAGATAAAGAACGGAAAATATCTGCGCCACAACGCGAAGCACCTTTCCGAGACGATTATGGAAATAGTGCGCGGCAACAGAAAGAACTGAGGCGTTTCAATGGAAAGCGTAGACAGGACGATTTGGGACGAATGGGGAGCGATGCCGTCGGGCGGGCAGGCGCGCGACGAAGCGGCCGGAATTCTCGACGGCCTGCCGTTCCGCGCGCGCGGGGACGAGCTTGTGTTCATGTCGCCGCGCCTCTTCGCGGTAAGGCGGCTCATGCGCCTGTGGGGAGAATGCTTCGCCTGCCGCCCTGACGGACAGCAGGGTATCAGGCTCGTCGACACGCAGAGAAAAGGCAAAATCGTATTTGCGGCGGACAAAGAGCCTGCCTCCGAGATACTCTCCGTCACGCGCTCGACGGCGAAGCGCACGCGCAACTGGGGCTGGGTCCGTGGAATCTTCGGGAGCTGCGGCGCCCTCTATATGCCGAAGGCCGGATATTACCTCATCATGCGCCCTCAGACGGCGAACGGCCCGGCGGAGCGCCTGCAGGCGATACTGAAATCCTGCGGCTTCACGGTAGGCGTGCGCAAGCGCGCCACATACAGGGAGCTCACGCTGCGCGACCAGCAGCAGATAGTCACGCTCCTTTCGCGCATGGGGCTAGTCAAGACGGCGCTGAATCTTGAAGAGACCGCGATATACCGCTCGATGCGCAACCATGCGAACAAGCTCGTAAACTGCGACGCCGCCAACATCAACAAGAGCGTCGAAGCGGCGCGAGGACAGATGGAGCTGATACGCCGCATGGACGAGCTGGGCATAACGGAAACGCTGCCGGAACCTCTTTTCGAGCTCGTCGCGGCGAGAAAACGAAATCCAAGCATATCTTTGAAAGAACTTGGCCAAACTTTACCGAGACCAATTAGCAAAAGTACGGTAGAATATAGATGGCGAAAGTTAGAACATATACTTCAGACGCAACTA
>DVKA01000073.1 GCA_018716365.1 Candidatus Caccocola faecipullorum | reverse complement strand
GCACATCTCGAAGAGCGGGCGCGGAAGCTCCATGCCCTCCTGCACGCCGAGGCGCTTGCAGAGCGAGCCGGTCGTGATGTTGCGGACGATGACCTCGAGCGGGACGATGTTGACGCGCTTTACGAGCTGGTTCGTATCGTCTATCTGCTTGACGAAGTGCGACTCGACGCCGTTGTCGGCGAGAAGCTGGAAGAGCTTCGACGAGATCTTGTTGTTGAGGACGCCCTTGCCGCTCATCGTCGCTTTCTTCTGCCCGTTGAAGGCCGTGAAGCTGTCCTTATATTCGACTATGACATAGTTCGGGTCTTCGGTCGTGTAAAGCCTCTTGGCCTTGCCTTCGTAGATGAAATCCTTCTTTGTAAGCTCCATTTTTAAATCCTCCGTAAAATGTAATTTCCGGGGCTGCCGCCCCGGAGTCAATGACTAAAATCCAAGAAGATCGTTCTTTTCTTCTTCCTCGAGATAATTTCCGTCGAAGCAGGCCGTGCAGAGCTCCTCCTGAGGAAGGCCGATCGCGCGGCAGAGATCTTCGCAGCTTATATATTCGAGCGAGTCCGCGTCGATTTTGCGGCAGAGCTCCCGTATGTCCGTCTGCGCCGCGATGAGCTCCGACGAGCTCGGCGTGTCGATGCCGTAGTAGCATGGGAAGCGCACGGGCGGCGAGGCGATGCGCATATGCACCTTGCTCGCGCCGCTGCCGCGTATCATGGAGACGATGCGCCCGGCGGTCGTGCCGCGCACGAGGCTGTCGTCTACGATGACGGCCTCCCTGCCCTCGAAGATACCGGGCTGCGGATTCAGCTTTATCTTGACGCCCGCTTCGCGCACGCGCTGCGTCGGCTGTATGAAGGTGCGTCCGACATAGCGGTTGCGCACGACTCCGGCCTCGAAGTCCGCGCCGGCCTCTTCCGCTAGCCCTATCGCTGCGAGCGTGCCGCTGTCGGGCATTCCGGCGACGACGGCGTCTTTCGGGCAGCCCGCGCAGCGCGCAAGCGTCGCGCCGAGCTCCTTGCGCGTTTTGTAGACGGAACGTCCGTCGATGACGCTGTCGGGACGCGCGAAATAGACGTATTCGAAGGCGCATCTATAATGGCGCGGCTTCTGCGGCCTTTTGCGCGAAATCAGACCGCGCTTGTCGATGACGAGAATCTCGCCCGGCTCCACGTCGCGCACCATCTCAGCGCCGAGTATGTCGAAGGCGCAGGACTCGGAAGCGACGAAGTAGTCGTCGCCTCGGCGTCCTATTGCAAGCGGGCGGAAGCCCCATGGGTCGCGCGCCGCGATGAGGCAGTCTTCTATAAGGACGACGAGGCTGTATGCCCCTTCGACCTTTTCGAGCGCGGCTTCGAGCGCTTCGAGCGGCACGACGCCCGGCTGGTGGGCGACGAGCTGAAGTATCGTCTCCGAATCGCAGGTCGTCTGGAAAATCGCTCCGCGGTATGCGAGATATGAGGCGAGGGCGCGCGCATTGGTCAGGTTGCCGTTGTGCGCGAGCGCTATCGGCCCCTGCGCGTAGTCGGCGCCGAGCGGCTGGCAGTTCTCTGGGCGCGTGCCGCCCGCCGTCGCGTAGCGGACGTGGCCTATCGCCGCGTGCGCCGGAATCTGCGCAAGCTCGTTCTGCGAGAGCGCTTCGTGTACAAGCCCCAGCCCTTTTTTAATGTGAACCGTTCCGTTCTCCGTCCAAGCTACTCCCGCGGAGAGCTGGCCCCTGTGCTGGAGTGCGCAGAGGCCGAGATAAACGTCTTCAAGAACGGGGCTTCCGCTCGTGCTGTAAGCCCCGAATACTCCGCACATTCTTTAATTTTCTCCCGTAAATGCCGCGGTCAGCCCGGCGACGGTCAGGGACAGAATTCCATCCCAGTCGAAGCAATTTCCGCCGGCTTCGCCGATTTTGACGAAGCCGAGTTCTTTCCACGCATTTTCAAATTCCGCGGCCTTCTCGGGCGCTACGGAATAAATCGCGCGCGGGCCGCCCTCGGAGAAGAGCAGCGCTTCGACCGAGGTCTCCGGCGCGAGCGCGAGCTTCATGCCCGTTCCCGACGCTATCGCTTCGTTAGCGAGCGCCGTGGCGAGTCCGCCGCCGGCGACTACGCGGCCTGATTTTGCAAGCTGTCCGTGAGCCGTGGCGAGCGCCGCGTCGCGGAATTTCTTTTCGGCTTCGTAGTCTGGGGCGCAGGTCTTGCCTAAAGGCTTGCCGTTCTTCGCCTCCTGGTAGCGAGTCGCGCCGAGCGAGCCTTCCTTCGGCCCGACGAGGTATATGGCGTCTCCCGCCTGCGTTCTGCCGGAGCGCATGAGCTTTTCACGTTCGACTGCGAGGCCCGCCGTCACGACGAGCGGCGTCGGGTATATCCTGTCGTTCGCCGTTTCGTTGTAGAGGCTGACGTTGCCCGAAACGACGGGGCAGTCGAGCGCGCGGCAAGTGTCGGCGAGGCCGCGCAGGCATTCTTTAAGTTCATAGAATTTCTCGGGGAATTCCGGCGAGGCGAAATTGAGGCAGTTCGTCATGCCGAGCGCGTCGGCTCCCGAAAGCCACACGCCGCGCAGCGAAAGCGCCATCGCTTCCGCGGCTCCCGTGTATGGATCGGTCCAGCACTTGTAAGGCTCCGCCTCCATCGTAAGCACGCAGGCGCGCTCGGTCTGCGGAACTTCGACTATCGCCGCAGGCTCGCCGGGGCCGGCTATCGTGTGGAGCTGCACCATAGAATCGTACTGCTCCCATATTGCGTTCTTCCTGCGTCCATTCGGGCATGAGAGCATGGAGAGAAGCTCTTTGCCTGCGTCTTCGCATTTGAGAGTCGAAAGGTCGAGCGCTTGGCGCTCTGGAAGGTCCTTCGGCTCTTCGGAGGGCCAGTATATCTCCGGCGTGTCGCCGAGTATCGAGGTCGGAAGGTCGGCTTCGAGAACGCCGTTCTTGTAGACGCGGTAGCGCTTGCTGTCGGTCATGACGCCGACAATCGCGCAGTCGAGGCCGTAGTGCTTCGCCATGTCGAAGACCGGCGCAAGCTTCTCTTCCTCGACGATGAGCAGCATACGCTCCTGCGACTCGGAGAGGAATATCTCCCACGGAAGCATATCGGCTTCGCGGAGAGGAATTTTTTCAACCTGTATGTCTATGCCGCAGCCGCTCTTATGTGCGATTTCGCTTGACGACGAGAGAATGCCAGCCGCGCCCATGTCCTGCATCGAGGCGATGAGCTTCTTGTCGAGCAGGTCCATGCAGCACTCGATGAGGAGCTTTTCCTCGAACGGGTCGCCTATCTGAATCTGCGGCTTGCTCGCGCGCGCGTCCTCGTCGAGCTCGCGCGAGGCGAACGACGCGCCCGCTATGCCGTCGCGACCTGTCTTGGAACCGAGCAGCACCGCCATGTCTCCGGGCTTCGCGGTCTGCGAGCTCGCCATCTTGTCGAGGCGGACGAAGCCGGCGCTGAAGGCGTTGACGAGCGGGTTGTCGTTATAACAGGGCGAATAGAAGGTCTTGCCGCCGACGGTCGGGACGCCGACGGAGTTGCCGTAAGAGCCTATGCCTTCGACGATGCCCTTGGCGAGGTTCTGCGTCTTGCGCAGCGAAGCGTCGCCGAAGAAAAGACCGTCCATCGAAACCGAGGGGCGCGCTCCCATTGCGATGATGTCGCGGATGATGCCGCCGACTCCCGTCGCGGCTCCCTGGAAGGGCGCGACAGCGGAGGGGTGGTTGTGGCTCTCGACCTTGAAGGCGAAGCCCCAGCCCTCGCCCATGTCGACGACGCCGGCGTTCTCGCCCTGTCCCTGAAGCACGTACTTGCCCTTCGACGGGAAGGTGCGCAGCAACGGGCGCGTAGATTTATAGCTGCAGTGCTCGGACCACATTACTCCGATGAGCTCAAGCTCAAGGTCGTTCGGCTCGCGTCCGAGCAGTTCCTGTATTCTCTTGTATTCGGACTCGGAGAGTCCAACCTCGCGGAAACCCATCAGCGAGCGCCCCTTTCTGCGAAACCGCGCGCGATTGAAAGCCAGAAGGCCGCCCCGTCGGAGCCGCCGTTGAGATGAGCGACGGTCGCGCGCTCAGGGTGCGGCATGAGGCCTAGTATATTTCCCTTTTCGTTGCATATTCCGGCGATGCCGTTAAGCGAGCCGTTCGGCGCGTACTCCGCTCCGGCATTTCCCGTCGCGGGATCGGCGTAGCGGAAGACGACGCGGCCCGCCTTCTCAAGTTCTTCGAGTTCGGCGGGCGGCAGGAAATACAGTCCTTCGTGGTGGGCTATCGGGTACTCTACAACTTCACCTTTCTTTAGCCCGTGTGTGAAGAAGTTGTCTGTCTGTTCGACGCGTATATAACATTTCTTGCATATAAATGTAGTAGTGGTGTTTGCGAGAAGCGCCCCGGGAAGGAGCCTCGTCTCAGTGAGCACCTGGAAGCCGTTGCATATGCCGAGCAGCAGCCCGCCTGCCTCGGCGTGCTTTTTTACCGCGTCTATTATCGGCGAGCGGGCCGCCATCGCGCCGCAGCGCAGGTAGTCGCCGTAGGAGAAGCCGCCCGGAAGAATGACGAGGTCGGGCTTGGAGGCGAACTCCGTCTCCTCGTGCCAGACCATGTCGACGGATGTCTTTAGCGTCTCGGAGACTGCGCGCTGAACGTCGCGGTCGCAGTTGCTCCCTGGAAAAACAACGACGGCTGTCTTCATCGCTAGGCTTCCCGGACGGAAATCTTATAGGTCTCTATCAGGTCGTTGGCCAGCAGATCCTGACACATGTTCTTCACGGCCTCGGCCGCCTCTCCGCTGTTTTCAGCCTCGATGCGCATGGTTACTATGCGCCCTACGCGGACTTCCTGAAGTCCTTTGTAGCCGAGGTGCGTAAGCGTCTTTTCGACCGCTTTGCCCTGTGTGTCGAGGACTCCCTCACGCGGAGTAATTATGGCCTCTGCATGGAAAATCATATGATGACATCCTCCTTGAGATGTTTATTTGATATTTGTTAAGTGGAATTGTCCACTAAGATGCTCATAATATACCGTTACAGCCTATAAAAGTCAATATTTTAACTTTCAGAAAAATGACTGCTTCTAAATTGACGGTAAGTAAAATCATAGCTATAATATTGCACAGAGCAAATATTTATTCCCCCGCTCAAAATTTAAGGAGGTTGAAGTAGTTATGAGAAAACGTGTCGTCATTGCCGCTATGTCAGTACTCAGCGCGGCCCTGCTCGCCTCTTCCGCGTTCGCCGCAGAAGAGATCAAGATTGGTGCCCTTTTCCCGCTGACCGGTCCCGCAGCCGTTTCTGGACAGAACTGCATTAACTCCGTCCTGGCCGCGGCCGACTTCATCAACGAGGCCAACCCCGAGATCAACGCGCCCCTCGCAGCCGGCGAAGGACTTCTTGGCGGAAAGTACGTCATCAAAATAGTCCAGGCCGACCACCAGGGCAAGCCGGACGTAGCGAAGTCGGAAGCCGAGCGTCTTTATAATCAGGAAGGCGTCTTTGCGATAATCGGATGCTACAACAGCGCCGCCACGAAGCCCGCGAGCGCCGTCGCCGAGCGCGCGAAGAAGATATTCCTCTGCGGCTGCTCCAGCTCCGCAGAACTCACAGAGCGCGGCTATAAGTACTTCTTCCGTCACGCTCCGACCGACGCTATCGAATCCGTCGAATTCGTCGACTACATCGAATACCTCAACAAAGAGCAGAACGCCGGCATAAAGACCCTCGGACTCATCTACGAGAACACCGAGTTCGGTAAGCACGCCGCCGCTGAAGCTCAGAAGGCCGCGAATAAGATCAACCTCGAAATCGTCGCCGACGTTCCGTTCAACAACGGCGCTACGAACCTCAACAGCGAAGTTCAGAAACTTAAAGCCGCCAATCCCGACGCGGTGTTCGGCGCTGCCCTCGGCGGCGACTACTCGCTGTGGGTCCGCACGATGAAGCAGCTCAACTGGCTCCCGAAGATCGCCATCAACTACTGCACCGGCTACCAGAACCCCGCGGTACAGAAGGAACTCGGAGACGACGGCAACTTCTTCATGGGCGGTATGGGCTTCTCGCCGGAACTCGCGAAGAAATTCATGCCCGAAGCCATAAAGGTTCAGGATAAGTACTACACGCCGAGAAGCAACCAGCCGTTCGACAGCGACTCCATCCAGGAAGCCGTCATGCTCATGGTTCTCGCTCAGGCGATAGAGAAGGCCGGCGGCCCCGATACCGAGAAGGTCCTCCAGGTCCTCAGAACTGAAGAATTCCCGTCGATAATGTCGCTCAGCGGCTCTGTCAAGTTCGGCGAGGACGGACAGAACATAAAGGCCCTTTCCGTCATCACGCAGCTTGAGAGCCAGAAGTACAACACCGTATTCCCGCTTAAGTACAAAGACTCTGAGCCCACCTTCCCGATGACCCCGTGGGACAAGAGATAACGTTTATAAGAAACTGAACTAAATCCACACGGGCGGGGCATTACCC
>DVKA01000072.1 GCA_018716365.1 Candidatus Caccocola faecipullorum | reverse complement strand
ATGGACGAGGGCCTCTCGCGCGCCGTGCGCAAGATATTCGTCCAGCTCTACAAGAAGGGGCTCATCTACCGCGGCAAATATCTTATAAACTGGTGCCCGCGCTGCCAGACGGCGCTCTCCGACCTCGAAGTCGAGCACGAGGACGAGGACGGCAAGTTCTACGAGGTCGCCTACAAGTTCGCGGACGGCTCCGACGGAGCGGTCGTCGTCATGACGACGCGTCCAGAGACCATCCTCGGCGACAGCGCGATAGCCATCCACCCGCGCGACGAGAAAAACCGCCATCTCATAGGTAAGAAAGTAATAGTGCCGCTCGTCGGACGCGTCATCACGGTCATCGAGGACAACATGGTCGACCCTGAGTTCGGCTCAGGCTGCGTCAAGATTACGCCGGCGCACGACCCGAACGACTTCCTCGTCGGCCAGCGCCACAACCTCGAACAGATTCAGGTCATCGACGGACGCGGCATAATGAACGAGAACGCCGGCAAGTACGCCGGAATGGACCGCTTCGAGGCGCGCGACGCAGTCGCCGCCGACCTTGAAAAAGAGGGCGCCCTGCTCTCCGTCAAGGACCTCCGTCATTCCGTCGGACACTGCTACCGCTGCCACACCGTCGTCGAGCCGTACCTTTCCGAGCAGTGGTTCGTCCGCACACGCACGCTTGCCGACGCCGGCGTCGCCTCGGTGCAGGCCGGAAAGATAAAGTTCATCCCGGAGCAGTGGACGAACGTCTACTATCAGTGGATGGAGAATATACGCGACTGGTGCATCTCGCGCCAGCTCTGGTGGGGCCACCGCATACCGGCGTGGTACTGCGAGGAATGCGGCGAGGTCATAGTGGAGGAGACGGCTCCCGATAAATGCCCGAAGTGCGGAAGCACGCATCTGCATCAGGACGAAGACGTGCTCGACACGTGGTTCTCAAGCGGGCTCTGGCCCTTCTCGACTATGGGATGGCCCGACGACACGGAGACGCTGCGCAAGTTCTATCCGACTTCGGTGCTTGTAACCGGCTTCGACATAATCTTCTTCTGGGTCGCGCGCATGATAATGTTCGGCCTCGAAGCGAAGCACGACGTGCCATTCCGCGATGTCTACATCCACGCGCTCGTCCGCGACGAGAAGGGACAGAAGATGAGCAAGTCGCGCGGCAACGTCATCGACCCGCTCACGATAGTCAAGGACTACGGCGCGGACGCGCTGCGTCTTACGCTCGCGGCGCTCACGGTGCAGGGGCGCGACATATTCCTCTCGACCGAGAGAATTTCGACATATCGCCTCTTTATGAACAAGCTTTGGAACGCGAGCCGCTTCGCGCTCATGAACCTTGAAGACGCGGAGGCCGGTCAGAAGATAGACGAGAACGAGCTCCAGCTCCAGGATAAATGGATACTCAACCGCATCTCGCAGGTCTCAGCGGAGATGACGCGGCTGCTTGACGGATACTTCTTCGGCGAGGCGGCGCGCCTCATGTACGACTTTACGTGGAGCGAGCTCTGTGACTGGTATATCGAGCTTGCGAAGCCCGCGCTGCGCGGCGAAGAGGGTGAAGCGCGCAGAAAGACGGTGCAGGCCGTCATGCTCGCGGTGTTCGAAGACGTCCTCAAGCTCATGCACCCGATCATTCCATTCGTGACGGAAGAGCTGTGGCACGCCTTCCCGTTCGGCACCGACTTCATCATGCGCAGCGGATGGCCGAAGCCGAGGCTCGCAGAAATAGACGAAAAGGTCGTCGCCGGCATGAACTTCGTGCAGGAGACGATACGCGCGGTCCGCAACCTCAGAGCCGAGGCGCGCATCGCTCCGCAGCAGATGATTCCCGGCGTCACGCTCGCCGTGCACGACGCGGCGAAGCTCGCTCTGCTCAAGGAATGCGAGAAGCAGCTGAAGCTGCTCACGAAGGTCGAGACTGTGACCTTCGCTGGCGAAGGCGACGGAAAACCCGAGAAGAGCCTCGCCTCCGTGCTCGACGGCGCGCAGATATACCTGCCGGTTGGAGAGTTGCTTGACGTCGAGAAGGAGATGCAGCGCCTCAGGAACGACCTTGCGAAGCTTGAAAAAGACATCGAAAAGAGCAAGGCGAAGCTTGCGAACGAGAAATTCGTCGAGCGCGCGCCTGCGGAAGTAATAGAAAAGGAGAAGAACACGCTCGCGGACAACGAAACGAAGGCCGCGAGAATGAAGGCGAACCTCGCCAGCCTCTCCGAATAACACGCGATGAACGAAAAAAATAATTTTGAGCTTGTCGAATCAAAGCTGGCTCAGCTCGCGAGCCCGGGCATACGCCCCGGGCTCGCCCGTCTTGCGCGCCTTCTGCGCGAGGCCGGCTCTCCGCAGGGAAAGTTCCCAATCGTCCATATCGTAGGGACTAACGGCAAAGGCTCGACCGCGGCTGGAATTTATTCCGTGCTGCGAGCGTCGGGCTATAAGGCCGCGCTCTACACGAGCCCGCATCTCGTAGACTTCTCGGAGCGGCTCGTGATAGACGGAGAGCGCGCGCCGGCGGAGGAGTGGCTCGACGCCGCTTCAGAGCTCGAAGATATAGTCCGCAGGACCGGCTACTTCAAGGACAACCATCCCACATATTTTGAATTTATAACGGCCGCCGCGATTATGATACTCGCGCGCAGAAAGCCCGACGCCGCCGTCTTTGAGGCGGGGATGGGAGGGCGGCTCGACGCGTCGAACATCATGACGGACGTCGCGCTCAGCGTCGTCGTACCGATAGGCATGGATCACACGGACTTCCTAGGCGACACGCTGGAAAAGATAGCTGCGGAGAAATTCGCCGTAATGCGCAGGGGAACGCCCGCGCTCTTCTTCGGCGACGAGCGCCTCAACGGTCAGTTCCGCAGCGCCGCGGCGCGCTGCGGCGCGGAGCCGCATATCTTTACGGAAGAATACAGGATAACGGAGCGCGCCTATTCGCTTGACGGCACGCGCTTCACATTGTCGGACGCCGCGGGGGCGCGCGAATATTTCACGCCGCTCGT
>DVKA01000071.1 GCA_018716365.1 Candidatus Caccocola faecipullorum | reverse complement strand
GAAGGCTCGGCGCACGCGATGCGCAGCCGCGCGATGCGCGTGGTCAGCCCCTTCGTACACCGCCACATGGCGGAGGTCGTGCAGGAGCTTTCGCTGCCGATGAGCGCCTTCACGATGGGCGTCACGACGGCGGAGATGGTGCGCGGCATCCAGTGCCTCGCGCACGTCACGCTGAACCGCCAGGTGCGCGAGGCGGAGATATGGAAGCTCTACCGCGCCGCGTGGAACGGCGAGCCCTTCGTCTCCTTCACACCCGCGAAGCCCGCGCACTTCCGTATTCCGGACCCGCGTTTCGTACTCGGCAGCAACCGCGTGCTGACCGGCTTCATGCTCGCCGAGGACGGACGGCGCATGATAGCGGCGTCGGCTATAGACAATCTGATGAAGGGCGCTGCGGGCTCCGCGGTACAGTGCGCCAACCTGATGTTCGGCTTGGACGAGACCGAAGGGCTCGACATGATGCCCGTCTACCCCGCGTAGGAGGTTTATAAAGATGATAGGAGTCGTAAAAATCGGCGGAGCCTCGGGCAACGCGCTCGAGCCGCTCATGGACGAGATAGCGAGAAGAGTTTCCGCGGGCGAACGCTGGATAGTAGTCCACGGCGCAAGCGGAGTCATGAACGACCTCTGCGCCGAGCGCGGCGTCGCGATACGCATGGTGACGAGCCCCAGCGGATACAGAAGCCGTTTCGTCGGGGAAAAGGAGCGCGAGCTCTTCCGCGAGGCTGCGCTCTCCTACGGCGCGCGCATAAAGGCGCTTCTCGCGGAGCGCGGCGTGAAGGCCGAGCAGGCCGACCCGGAGCAGGCGGCTTACGCCGTCGCGAAACGCAAGGACTTCCTGCGCGAGAGCGTCAACGGGCGCATAAGGATACTGCGCGGCAACTACAGCGGAACGGTCACGAAAATCGACGCCGCGCCGCTGACCGCTATGCTTGACGCGGGCATCGTCCCCGTAGTGCCGCCGCTTGCGCTCGATGCGGAGCTTTCGATATCGCTCAACATCGACGGCGACCGCCTCGCGGCGCAGATAGCGGGCGCAGTGCGCGCGGAGCTCATGGTCATACTCTCCAACGTCCCCGGCCTCATGAAGGATATCAACGACCCCGCTTCGCTCATCACCTCGGGCCGCCTCGCGCAGTGGGACATCATAGAGCACTACGCCGAGGGCAACATGAAAAGGAAGCTCGTCGCCTGCAAAGAGGCGCTCGAGCTCTCCGTGCCGAAGGTCTATCTCGCCGACGGGCGCGTGCCGTCGCCCATAGCGAACGCTGAGGAGGGGCGCGCGACATGTCTGGTTCGCTGAGCAAACTTTTCGGCGGACGCGGCCTCGTGCTGACGCACGGCGACGGCCCATACGTCTGGGACGCGCAGGGACGCTGCTACGTAGACTTCTTCAACGGCCACGGCGCTGCGCTCTTCGGCCACGCCCATCCGGCGCTCATGGAAGCCGTCAAAGAGGCCTCAGCGGGCGTATGGAGCTGCGGAGCGGGCTACGAGTCGCCGGTGCGAGAAGAGGTGGCTAACCTTCTCGCCGAGGGCATGGGCTGCGACGCGACGGTGTTTTTATGCAACAGCGGCACAGAAGCCATTGAAGGCGCGCTAAAGCTCGCCGCTGCGCTACGCAAGGGACGCGGCGAGATAATAGCCGCACGCCGCGCGTTCCACGGGCGCAGCTGCGGCTCGCTCGGCCTTACCTTCAACCCGAAATACCGCGCGCCCTTCGCTTCGATCATACACACCGCAAAGCACTACGCGCCTGAAGAGATTCCCGAAAAAATAACAGACGAAACCCTTGCAGTATTCATCGAGCCGGTACAGGGCGAAGGCGGTGTCTACCCGATACCGGAAGAGGTGGGCCGCGCGATAACGGAAAGCTGCCGCGCGCACGGCGCGCTGCTCGTAGCCGACGAAGTGCAGACCGGCCTCGGCCGCTGCGGAAGCTTCTTCGCCTCGTACCGCCACGGCCTTGAGCCAGACATAATCTGCGCCGCGAAAGGGCTCGCCGGCGGCCTTCCCGCCGGAGCTTTAATCTGGCGCAGCGAGCTCGGCGACTTCCCGCCGCACTCGCACGGCTCTACCTACGGAGGCAACGAATTCGTCGCGCGAGTCTCCGCCGCGGCGCTGAAACTGATAAAGAAAGAAAACCTCTGCGCCCACGCCGAAGAGCTCGGCGCTTTCATACGCTCGGAGATAGAAAAGAGAGACATCCCCCTCGTCAGCGCGGTGCGCGGCGACGGCCTGCTCATAGGCGTAGACAGCGACATACCGTCGCAGGAGATAGTCCGTGCGCTGCAGGACAACAGGCTGCTCTCGCTTCCGGCGGGACCGAGGGTGGTGCGCTTCCTGCCCTCCTTCGCCGCGACGCGCGAGGCCGCCTCCGAAGGAGTAGAGATTTTCGACAGGACGATGCGCGAACTCGCCGCAAAGGGAGGAAAAGGCTGATGCGCTTTCCAGAATCGGTCGGCCTGCTCATCGACATAGTAGCCGTCCCCAGCCCGACGCGGCAGGAAGAAAACGCGGCGCGTATGCTCTGCGACAGGCTTCCGCGCTTCGGCTGGGAGACGTCGCACATCGACGGCGCGGGCTCCGTCATCGCTACGCGCGGCAACGGAGACAAGGAGCTCGTGCTCCTGAGCCACATAGATACCGTTCCCGGAGGGCCGAAATTCACAGTCACAGAAGACCGCATAATCGGGCGCGGCTCCGTCGACGCAAAAAGCCCCTGCTGCGCGCTCGCAGTCGCAGGCGGAGCGGTCGAAGTGCCGGACGACTGGCGCATCACCTTTGTAGCTGCGGTCGGCGAAGAGATAGACTCGCGCGGCGCGCGCTTCCGTATGCCGCTCCACGAACCTGCCGCGCTCGTCATCGGCGAGCCGACAGGCAGCCAGGGCGTAGCGCTCTCCTACCGCGGGCGCATACTCTTCTCGCTCGTCGCCGAAGACAGCGGCGCGCACCGCTCCGGCAGCCCCGGCCCTATGACAGCCGCCGTCAACGCCGCCGCTTCGCTCATCCAGATAACGAAGAATATGGGCAGCGGCTACAACATCGCGGTCATGGAGATGGAGGGGCACGAAGCGGGCAAACGCTCCGCCTCGATAACGCTCGACCTGCGCACGCCGATAGGCGCGGACAAGGAAGAGCTTGAACTGATGCTCAAAGAGACCGCCGCGGCCTTCGAAGTCGGCCTCGACATAATCGAGTACGTTCCGCCGCATGAAGTCCACAAGTCCGACCCCGTCGTGCGCGCCTTCCGCAACGCGATACGCGAAGTCAGCGGAGAACCGCCGCGCGTCCTAGCCAAACAGGGCACATGCGACTTCAACGTGCTTTCGCCCTGGGGCTGCCCGATGGGAGCCTACGGACCGGGCGACTCGCGCTACGACCACAGCTCCGACGAGCAGATAGAAATCAAAGAATTCCTGCGCGGCGTAGAGGTCATAAAAGCGGCCCTGCCGAAAATCATGTCCGCAATATAGCGGAAAACCGGAGCGAAAAAGTGCGGCCCTCAGCGCGGCATCCTCAAAAAACTCACAATTATAAGGTATAATACTTATTACCATATAATAATTTGTGAGTAAGGGAGGCCATCGCGGTGACAATCAAAAAATTGGCGGCACTGGCGTTTATATTGACCGTGGCAGTCGCCGGACAGGCCGCCGCCCATCCTCCGACAAATATGCGGCTGAGCTGGGACGGCGCCGGACACACGCTCTCGGTCGCGGCGGACCACCGAGTCAAAAACGGGGCGAAGCACTACGTCATGAGTATGTCCGTATCGGGCCCGTCAGGGCAGCTCGTCTCCGAGAGATACGACTCGCAGGAGAACAATGAAGAATTCGCCGACAAGGTAGAGCTCAGCGGCGTAAAGCCCGGAGACAAGCTCACGGTCGAGCTCGTCTGCAACATAATGGGCACGGCGACAAAAGAAATAACGATAAAGTAAGAGCATCGCGGAAAAATAAAAAAGACAGGACGGCGCGCCGCTCCTGTCTTTTATCTATGCGCGGAAGCCGCGCTACAAAAAACGACAGCCGGAGATGTTGAATAAAATGAAGACAGCCTTTGAAGAAATCGTAAGCGTGGAACATATAGGCAAAGAGGCGAACCCGTTCCAGCTCGGCGCGCTGCTCGCAAAAGCCTGCGCCGAAGAACTGCCGCGCGCCTCGGAGGACAAAGTCAGGACGACGCTCCTCTGCGTAGACATGCAGCGTGATTTCATGGAGGGCGGCCCGCTCGGCGTCGCGGGCTCGCTTGGAGACACGGAGCGTCTCACGCGCTTCATCTACAAAAACATGACGAAAATAACCGAAATAGCGGCCTCGCTCGACACGCACTCGCCGCGCCAGATATTCCACCAGTGCTGGTGGCGCGGCGCAGACGGACAGATGCCGGAGCCGTTCACGGTAATCACGGCGAAAGACGCAAAAGAAGGCCGCTGGCGTCCGCTCTACGAAAAGGAGAAAAGCGAGGAATACCTCGAATATCTGGAAAGCGGCGGACAAAAGAAATTGGTAATATGGCCCTACCACTGCATAGAGGGCACCGCCGGCTGCGCGCTTGAAAACCAGTTCTCGAACATGATCCACTTCTTCTCCGCCGCGCGCGGGGCCGATCTGAAAAAAATAGTCAAGGGCACGCTGCCCGCGACGGAGTTCTACGGCATCGTCAGCCCAGAATACGACCCAGGCGGCAGCTACGCGAACCGCGAGCTGCTCGGCGACCTGCGCAGATGCGACAGGCTCGTGATAGCCGGCGAAGCGCGCGACTACTGCGTCGCGCAGAGCGTCCTGCAAATCTGCGAAGCGATGGAGAAAGAAAAGAAACGCCCCGAAATCTTTATAATGGAAGACTGCATGAGCTGCGTCGGCTCCGATACGGCTGCCGTCGCCGCAGCCTACGGCGCGTGGGCGGACAAGTTCAGCTTCCGCATCGTCAGAAGCACCGAAGATTTTCTATAAACACGGCAAAAACCAAACCAGCGGCCCGACGTTCGCACGCGGGCCGCTGGTTTGGCATCTTCCTTTATTTTATCTCGCTGACCACCTTTGGAGGCAGCGGGCCTTCTTTGAGCATCTTTTCGTAAAGTTCTTCCGTGCGCGACTGTATGCGCTCCATCGAGACGCCGAGCTGCTGCGCGTACCAGACTGCGCCGCCTGCGCCGACGCCTTCTTTTATAAAGCCCTTCTCGTAGTCGGCGAGGCCTGGGAAGCGCGAGTGCGTGAAGTCGAGCGGCGCGGCGTACCAGCGGACACCGATTTTCTCCGCGTACTCCTCAAGGCAGCTCGTCGGGTCTATGTGGACGTATTTCGTCGTCGCCACGAGCAGGTCGCGCGTGAATCCCATGTCGCGCAGAATCGCGGCGACCGCCATCATCTGCGTGCCGCCCGCGAGCGTTATCTCCACATCGCAGGGCAGCGACGCGGCGTAGGCCGCGACGGCTATCTGCATCGGGTCGCCGATCTCCGCAGGAACGCGCAGCCCCATGCCCTTCATGCCTCCGGCCTTAATGCCGAGACGCGCTGAGGTCTCTTTCCATATCTGTTCCTTAAGCGTCAGAGGGTTTTCCGGTCCGGCGGACGAGACTGTGCCGGCGTAGCCGAGCGCGCGCAGCGCGAGCATCGCCGTCGTCGTGCCTCCAGGCACAGATTCCGCGAGGACGACGCGCTTCACGCTCCCGTCGAGCGAGCGCGCGAGAGCCGCCGAACGTTCCGCAATTTCTTCGTAATCCGGCACGGCGCTCTCAAAGCGCATATCGCGCCCCGGCGTTTCGCTGACAGTCACGTGCGGCGAGGCCGGAGCTATCGACGTGCCGACGCGCACGGTCTGCGCGGGGAAACCTGCTTCAAGCAGAGCGGCGCGCGTGACGACCGCGGGCGACGGATGGCCGAAAGGGTCGAACGGAAGAGTCGGCGCGACCTTCGGCCTGTCGTAGAAAAGCATATCGGCGTCGGCCGGAGCCGTATATGGAAGAGCGTCGACGTTCGCGCCCGCGGCAGAAAGCCCGGGGATTCTTGCGAGCGCAGTTTCTCCTACGAACAACAGAAACATTACTTATTTTTCCCCCTTAACAGAAATATGCTTTGAGTGTTACAATGCGCCTTAGGTGTTCCTCCAGACGGTGGAGTGCCTTTTTATTATCCAGCGCCGCAAAAAGCGCCTCAGAGCGCACAAAGAGATTATATTACGGCGGCGCGGTCTGCGTAAGCGACGCGCGGACTTTTGAAGGAGGAATATTCCGTGGCTTCAAAGCTCGCCCCGACAAGAGGCAACCTCGTCAAACTCACGAAGGACATGGCGATGGCGCAGTCCGGGCACGACCTCCTGGATCAGAAGCGCCAGGTGCTCATGATGGAGCTCGTCCGCTACATTGACTCGGCGAAGAAGATTCAGGAAGACGTCGCGAAAATATTCCAGGACGCATACGACGCGCTCCAGAAGGCGAACGTCTCGCTCGGCATCGACACCGTCGGCGACATCTCAGAATCCATTCCTATTACGACTGATATAACGGTGCGCCTGCACTCCATAATGGGAGTTGAAATCCCGGACATCGACCCGCTCAACGGCGAGGCGATACCGAGCTACTCGTTCCACGGCTCGTCGGGCGCTATGGACGCCGCATACGCGAAGTTCCGCCGCGTCATGGTGCTGCTCGCGCAGCTTGCGGAAATCGAGACGAGCGTCTACCGCCTCGCGGTGCAGATAAGAAAGACGCACAGGCGCGTCAACGCGCTCGAAAAGGTCGTCATCCCGAAGGATATGGCTGAGATACGCTTCATCACGGACGTGC
This sequence comes from Candidatus Caccocola faecipullorum, assembly GCA_018716365.1. GTDB lineage: Bacteria > Synergistota > Synergistia > Synergistales > Synergistaceae > Caccocola > Caccocola faecipullorum. The sequence goes on along the minus strand of DVKA01000071.1, from coordinate 1,233 downwards.
TGGAAGAAAGCGACCGCGAGGACTTCACGAGAATGAAGCTCGCGCAGAAAAAAATAAAAGATTAACATCCGCAGCCCAAAGGAGGGAGTTTTACAATGAGTACTCTTCAGGAAGTCTTGGCGGTTCTGCTAGGAGCCGAATCGGAGGCGAAACGCATAGTCGGCGACTCGAAGAACGAGGCGGAGTCGATGCTCCAGACGGCGCAGGAGAAATTCGCATCCGAGCGCGCGAGCCGTATGGCCTCGGCGCGCGGGCAGGCCAAGGATATAATGGAGGCCGCCCTCAACTCGGCGAGGACAGAATCCGAGCAGATCGTGAACCTCGGCAAGGAGGAGCGCGAGCGTATGCAGAAGCGCTTCGGAGAAAACGCCGACACGGTGATCGATTCGATAGTTTCCGAAATAGTAGACGGCTTCGTTTCTAAGAAAAGAGGCGGAAATTAGTGCCATTCTCGAACGGTTCGGCTACGGCCCTCGGAGTCAAGGCCCACGTGCTTTACAGCCAGCTGCTGAAAGCCGACGAGTACTGGGCTCTGCTAGGCCTGAAGTCCACAACTGAAATAGCCGCGTTCCTGAAGCAGACGGCCGGTTACAAGGACAAGTTCGAGACGCTCGTCCCGGCCAACGTGCACCGCATCGACCTTGAGAACGCGCTGCGCTCGTCAGTGCTCGCCGAGGCGGAGTCCTTCCTTTTCTATCTGCTCGGTGTGTGGCGCGACTTCTTCCTCGACTGGCTCAGCTGGTACGAGGCGGAGCAGCTAAAGAGCATATTCCGCTGGATCCACTCGAAGCGGCTTGACAGAGACGAGATGCGCCGCCGCCTCTACCACATTCCGAGCTCGAAGCTTCCCTACGAGGCGCTGCTCAACTGCCGCGACTACCGAGAAGTACTCGAAGCGCTCGTGAACACGCAATACCACGCGGTGCTGCGCGAGCCTGTGCGCCGCCTCGTCAACGGCGAAAAATCGCTCTTCGCGCTTGAATTCGCCATCGACAACCTTGTGGAGACGAAGCTCTACAGCGACATCAACAAGCTTCCGGCGCACGAGCGCGAGATACTTGAGCCGCTATTCGGTGAACGTCTGGACCTGCTCAACCTTTATTATTTCCACAGATGCGTCTGCTACTACAACATGAGCATAGAAGAGACGATAAGCCGTATGCTGCCGGTCAAGTACAAGGTCAAGATAAAGCACCTGCGCCAGCTCTCGAAGGGCGCGGGGCTTGAGGAACG
>DVKA01000070.1 GCA_018716365.1 Candidatus Caccocola faecipullorum | reverse complement strand
AGGAGGTGTTAACGCAAGATGTCAGTACGTATACGTCTTTCCCGTCACGGGAAAAAGAAGGCTCCTTTCTATCGTCTGGTTGTGGCGGACTCTCATTCTCCGAGAGACGGCCGTTTCATAGAGATACTCGGAACCTACAACCCGCTTGTGGACCCGGCGGAGATCAAGATAAACGCCGAACGCGCGGCGTTCTGGCTCGGCAACGGCGCTTCTCCGTCCGACACGGCGAAGGAGCTGCTTAAGAAGGCCGGAGTCCTCGACGCTCCCGCCGCGGCGGCCGAAGCGGAATAGGGCGGATAGATCATGGCGAACTATGTCGACTTGGTCGATCTGATAGTGCGCAGGCTCGTCACGAAGCCCGAGGCGGTTCGCGTAGAAGAGGACCGCTCCGAGGGCGGGGTCATACTCGTAACGATAAGGGTGGACTCCGAGGACGTCGGCCGCGTGATAGGCAAGAAAGGCTCCACCATCAACGCCATCCGCCACGTGGCGAAGGCCGCCTCGATAAAGTCGGGCGAAAAGGTGGACGTCGATGTCAAAGAAGACTGATCCTTCTCTCGAAGGGCGGTGCGAGATAGGCAAAATAGCCGCCGCGCACGGAGTCCGCGGGGATATGCTACTGATACCGCTGACGGACTTCCCTGAACGCTTCATCGGGATGAAAAAGCTCGACATATCGCTGCCGGGCAAGCCCGTGAAAAGCTGGAAGGTGCGCAGGCTTGAGCCTTACGAGGGGAAGAACACCTTCTTCCTCCACCTTCAGGGCGTCGAAGACAGAAACGCCGCCGAAGCCATGAAGGGCGCCTCCGTCACCGTACCGAAAGACGAAAGGGTCGAGCTTGAAGAGGACGAATACTGGCTGGACGATATAATCGGCCTCGCCGTCCTCGACGCGAGCACGGGGGAAAACCTCGGACGGGTGAGCGAAATCATCCAAACGGGCAGCAACGACGTCTACGTCGTGAAAACCCCCGACGGCAAGGAAAAGCCGGTTCCCGCGACAGGCGACGCGATAGTATCGGTCGATGTGGCGGGAGGCACCATGACAGTGAATATTCCAGAGGGATTGTGGGACTGAGATGAAGATAACCGTCATCACGGCCTTTCCAGAGCTGATGCGCGACTACCTCGCTTCGAGCGTGCTCGGGCGCGGGATAGCGGCGGGGAAGCTCGAAGCGGAAGTCGTGGACATCCGCGACTTTTCGGAAGGCTCGTACAGGCAGATAGACGACTACTGCTACGGCAGCGGCGGCATGATGCTCATGGCGGAGCCTCTCGCAAAGGCGGTCGAATCGGTCTCCGGCGGCGCAAAGCCCTACGTCGTCTACCCGAGCCCGCAGGGGGTGCGCCTCCATCAGGAGCTTGTGGAAGACCTCGCGCGCAAAGAGCGCCTCGTCATCGTCTGCGGCCACTATGAGGGCGTGGACGAGCGCTTCACGGAAAAGTATGTGGATATGGAAATATCCCTCGGCGATTTCGTGCTGACGGGCGGCGAGATGCCCGCGATGGCGATAGTAGACGCCGTATCGCGCCTCATCCCGGGCGTAGTGGGCAGCGAAAGCTCCGTTGAAGAAGATTCCTTTTACAGCGGGATGCTCGACACGCCGCACTACACGCGCCCCGCGCAGTGGCGCGGAGAGCGAGTGCCGGAAGTCCTGCTGAACGGAGACGCGAAGGCAATCGAACGCTGGCGCAGGCGGCAGTCCGTCGAGCGCACGCTCGACAGGCGGCCCGACATCGCGGGACGCGCCGGCATAATACCGTGGCTCTCGGGCGGCGCCTACGTGATGGAGGTACATTATCCCGTCCTCGACAAACGCGGCGAAAAATCGTCCACCGCGATAACGGGCATGGATCTGCACGACATCGCGCGCGCCTGCCGCACCTATGGAATAAAGAAATACCTGCTCGTCACGCCGATCGCGCAGCAGCGCGAAATGGCGAAGCGCATCGCGGGACACTGGACCTCGGGCTGGGGCGCGGACTACAACCCCGACCGGCGCGAGGCATTCTCGACGCTCAAGATATTCGCCTCCGTACAGAAGGCGCTGGCATGGGCCGAAGAGAAAGAGAAAAAGCCGGTGTTCAAGATAGCGACGACGGCGAAGCGTCACGCAGGAGCGCAGCACTGGCTCACGCTCAAGCGCGAGATACTGCGGCGCGACCACAGCCCCGTACTGATATTCGGGACGGGCTGGGGGCTTCACGACGAAGTCATGAATATGGCGGACGCCGTAATGACGCCGATATGCGGCGGAAAAGACGGCTGGAACCACCTCTCCGTGCGCAGCGCCGTCAGTATAACGCTCGACCGTTTCTTCGGATGGCGCTGAAAAGACGAGACAGGACAACGCAACAGACCAACGGCGCAAAACGCCGTAAAAGATGAAAAATAAAACATTACAAAAAGGAGGGAAAACCTCATGCAGGATCCAAGAATGGCTCTGGTAGAGAAAAAATACCATAAGGCGGAAGGCTCCATCCCTGAGTTCCGCCCCGGCGACACGGTCAAGGTCCACGTCAAAGTCGTGGAAGGCAACCGCAGCCGTATACAGGTCTTCGAAGGCGTCGTCATCGGCCGCCAGCACGGCGGTCTTCGCGAGAACTTCGTCGTCCGCAAAATCTCCAACGGCGTCGGCGTGGAAAGAATCTTCCCCGTCCACTGCCCCAGCATCGACAAGATCGAAGTAGTCCGCAAGGGCCGCGTCCGCCGCGCGAAGCTCTACTACCTCCGCAAACTCAGCGGAAAGGCCGCTCGTATCAAAGAGCGCAAGGACTTCGACTAAATCTCCGTATCTCACGGAAAAAGCCAAGCCCCTCCTTCGCGGAGGGGCTTTTTCGTGCGCGCGTGCCGGTTATGTCGTTCTGAGAATTTTCTGCTCAGAACCTCCATCATACAGCGCGAAGCGAAAGCGCACCGCCTTCATCAATCGCCGCCGGTTGCCGGAAGCGCGCTCCAATGCCTATAATTTGAGAAAAGCGACATAAAAACAGGCAGGCGACCGCAATGGAAGTAAAAAAATGGACATATGAAGAATTCCCCGAATACACCGAAATCCCCGAAGGCGCGCGGCGAATCGAGACGACTGGGGACGAAACGGGAGTGCGGTTCATACGAGAAGTCGAATACGCGGCTCCCGGCGGCGTGCCGCTGCGCCTCAACATACTGCTGCCCGTAACGCGGAACGAGCCGGACAAAAAATATCCCTGCCTCGTCTACGTGCAGGGCTCTGCGTGGAAAGAACAGGACCTTTATATGTCGGTCTGCTGCCTTGACGAAATCGTCAAAAAGGGCTTCGCCGTCGCAATCGCGCAGTACCGCCACACGGGACAGGCGCCATTCCCAGCGCAGATACAGGACGCGCGGAACGCCATACGCTATATGCGCGCGCACGCGGAGGAGTACCGCGTGAACCCCGACGAGATATTCATAGGCGGCGACTCCTCCGGCGGACACACGGCGGTCTTCTGCGCGCTCGCCGAAGAGGGCGGCGATATGGAGGGCAGCCTCTTCCCAGGCGTCTCCGCCGAAGTGCGCGGCGTGCTCGACTACTACGGCACGGTCACGCTGCTGATGGAGGACGGCTTCCCGACGACGAGGAGCCACCACACGCCGAAAGCGCCGGAAGGCCAGCTGCTCGGCGGAATCTATGTCATGGAACACCCGGAGCTCGCCGCGAAGGCGAGCGCCGTCACGCACATAACGCCCGACAAAAAACTTCCGCCCTTCTGCATATTCCACGGGACGAAGGACCGCACCGCGAACGCGCGCCAGAGCGTTGAACTCCATGAAAAACTCCGCGCCTGCGGCAAAGATGCGCGCCTCTACCTGATAGCCGGAGCCGACCACTGCGGCCCGGAATTCTGGGCGGAGGAGGCCGTAAACGCCGCGGTCGGCTTCATGCGCGAGTGCCTGGAAAAACCGCAGGAAAAATAAAAAAATCTCCGCGAAAAAGCTTGACGAAACGGCGAACTTTTTATATACTTCTTTGCGTTGAGCGCCGGGGTGGTGGAAATGGTAGACACGCACGTTTGAGGGGCGTGTGGGGCAACCCGTACGAGTTCAATTCTCGTCTCCGG
>DVKA01000069.1 GCA_018716365.1 Candidatus Caccocola faecipullorum | reverse complement strand
GGACGGCGCGGCGCGCTTCCTGCGCAGGCTCAGGAAAGGGAAGGGGGGCGCGGCGAATGGCTGACGCCATACTCAGGACTGAGGACGTCGTGATAAAGTTCGGAGGCTTGACCGCCGTCAGCGGCTTCAGCATAGAGGCCGAACGCGGCTCGATAAGCAGCCTCATCGGGCCGAACGGCGCGGGCAAGACGACCTGCTTCAACATAATCACCGGTTTCTACAAGCCGACCTCGGGGCGCGTCATATTCAACGGAAAGGACGTTACCGGGATGCCGCCGCATCTCGTCTGCAAGACCGGCATCGCGCGCACCTTCCAGAATATAAGGCTCTTCACCGGCGGCACTGTGCTCCAGAACGTCATGACGGCCTGCTGGGTGCGCCAGCGCGCGCCGTGGTGGAGCGCGCCGCTCCAGCTTCCGATCTTCCGCCGCGAGGAGCGCGAGATACGCGAGCGCTCGATGGAGCTGCTCGCCGCCGTCGGCCTCGACGGGCTCGCCTCGGAGATAGCGACGGGGCTGCCCTACGGCGCACAGCGCAGGCTTGAGATAGCGCGCGCGCTCGCGACCGGGCCGGAGCTCCTTCTGCTCGACGAGCCCGCCGCGGGCATGAACCCGCAGGAGAGCCTCGAACTGATGGATTTCATCAGAAGCATACGTGACCGCTTCAAGGTCACGATACTGATGATAGAGCACGACATGAAGGTGGTCATGGGCGTTTCGGAATGGATCCGCGTGCTTGACTACGGACAGCTCATCGCTGAGGGGACGCCGGACGAGATAAAGAAAAATCCGCGCGTCATCGAAGCTTATCTCGGAAAGGAGGCGGCGCGATGCTGAAGGTGAGGGATCTTTCCGTCAACTACGGAGGCATCCGCGCGCTGCGCGGCGTCTCTCTCGAAGTCCCCGCGGGGAAGATAGTCACTCTCATAGGCGCGAACGGCGCGGGAAAGAGCAGCACTCTGCGCGCGATAGCCGGCCTTGTCAAAACATCCGGCGGCACTGTCACTTGGGAGGAAAAACACCTGCTCGGCCTGCCGCCCGAGGACGTGCTGGCGCGCGGCGTCGCGCTGTGCCCCGAGGGGCGGCGCATATTCCCGCATCTCACGGTGCTTGAGAACCTGAAGCTCGGCGGCTACGGCTGCAAGGACAAGGCGGAGCTCGACGCCGGGATAGAACGCGCCTTCACGCTCTTCCCGCGCCTGAAGGAGCGCTCGTGGCAGAAGGGCGGCACGCTCTCAGGCGGCGAGCAGCAGATGCTCGCGGTCGGGCGCGCGCTGATGAGCGACCCGAAGCTCATCATGCTCGACGAGCCGTCGATGGGGCTCGCTCCGATACTCGTCGAAGAGGTCTTCCACATAATCTCGCAGATAAACGCCGAGGGCAAGACAGTCCTGCTGGTCGAGCAGAACGCATTCGCCGCGCTGCGCATCGCGGACTACGCCTATGTGCTCGAAGTCGGCGAGATAACGCTCGAAGGCACGGGGCGCGAACTGCTCGACGACCCGCGCGTAATAGAAGCCTATCTCGGCGGCTAGCGTAAAGCTGAAAATCTTTTCCGGCGCTTCTCCATGCGGGGGAGCGCCTTTATTTTTGCAGGAATGCAAAAATTTTATCCCTAATTTGCATTTATCGCGCTTGACTAAAACCATATTGAATGACGTTATTGTATAATCGAAAGGTATTTCGCAATAACATTCTGCAAGGGGTAATGCACATGGATAAGAACGAACTGAAGAAGCTGCTCTGCGAAGCCGTCGATTCCGTAAAGGATCAGACGAAGGCCTTCGCCGACGACGTGGCGGCGCACGCGGAGCTCGGATTCTTCGAGACGCGCACCTCGGACAAGCTCGCCGCGGCGCTTGAAGGGCTCGGCCTCGACGTCACGCGCGGCCTCGCGCGCACCGGCCTGCGCGCCGACATGGCGGGCGGCGCGGAAGGGCCGAAGGTCGCCGTAATCGGCGAGCTCGACGGCATAGTCTGCCGCCAGCATCCGCTCGCGGTAGAGGAGACCGGCGCGTCGCACGCCTGCGGCCACAACCTCCAGATTTCGGCCGTCTACGCTATGGCGGCGGCGCTAGTCAAGACCGGGCTGATGAAGGAGCTTGCGGGCTCCGTCGCCTTCCTCGGCCTGCCAGCGGAGGAGTTCATCGAGGTCGGACGCCGCACCGAGATGCGCGAGAAGGGCGAGCTCGTCTACTACGGCGGCAAGCAGGAGTTCGTGCGCCTCGGCGTATTCGACGACATAGATATGAGCATGATGGTGCACGCCGGCGACGACGCGCACGGGCCGGGCTTCACAGTCCCCGACGGAGGCAACGGATTCCGCATCTTCATGCTGCGCTACGAGGGTAAACAGGCCCACGCCGCGGCTGCCCCGCATCTCGGCGTCAACGCGCTCTACGCTGCGGTCGCCGGCATCAACGCCGTCAACGCGCTGCGCGAGACCTTCCGCGACGAGGACCACATCCGCGTCCACTACATCATCACCAAGGGCGGTGATTCCGTCAACAGCGTGCCCGACGACGTGCGCCTCGAAGGCTACGTCCGCTCCGGCAATATTGAGAAAATCGACGAGACCTTCATGAAGGTCGTCCGCGCCTTCAAGGCCGGCGGTGAGGCCCTCGGAGCGAAATGCCACGTCCGCAGCATAGCGGGCTACCTGCCGCTCAATGCAAGCAAGGACCTCAACAGGATATTCGCCGACAACGCGGACGCGCTCGTCGGCCCTGAGCATGTGCAGCGCCATACATATTTCGCCGCGTCGACCGACCTCGGCGACATCGCGCACCTCATGCCCTCGATACAGCCCTCGGGCGGCGGCACTGTTGGCGCGCTCCACTCGAAGGAATTCTGCGCTACGGACTTCGACGCCGCTGTGCTCGACCCTGCGAAGGTCATGCTGATGACGCTCGTCGACCTGCTTTACGACGGCGCGAAAGAGGCCAGAGAGGTGCTTGCGAATTTCAAACCGGTCTATACGAAGGAAGAATATCTGGCGGCTATGGACAGCCGGTTCTTCTCTGAGTAATAGAAAAATTCTTTATTCATTTTAAGGAGGCATCTGTGCCATGGATATTGTCGATAGGGCGATACGCAACTGGAAGCTCCATGTGCTCGCTCTGGTCCTCACCATCATCGCCGAGCTCATCGGAGCGAAGACCTTCAAGGTCGGCCCCGGGATCCTCGTCCTCGTGCCGCTGCTCTATTCGTTCGCGCTGGGCGCGCTCTGCGGCCTGCCGAAGCTTAAGATCCTCAAGCGCGAAGATATGTTCGAGGCTTCTTCTCTCGTCGGCGTGACTTTCTTCTTCCTGATGGCGCGCTACGGCACGCTCGTCGGGCCGAGCTTCTGGAAGGTCGTCGAGTCCGGTCCCGCCCTTATCCTTCAGGAATTCGGAAACCTCGGAACGGTCTTCTTCGGAGTGCCGATCGCCGTCCTCCTCGGCCTCAAGCGCGAGGCGGTAGGCGCGGCGTTCTCAAACGCGCGCGAGCCTAACATCGCCATCATCGGCGAAAAATACGGCCTCGACACGCCGGAGGGACGCGGCGTCATGGGCGTCTACGTCACCGGCACCGTCTTCGGCGCGGTCTTCTGCAGCCTGCTGAGTTCCTTCGTCGCGTCGACCATTCCGTTCTTCAGCCCGCAGGCCCTCGCTATGGCGACAGGAACGGGAAGCGCGGGAATGATGACCGCGGCGCTCGCTCCGCTCGTTGAAATGTACCCCGACATCAAGGACGAGCTTACAGCCCTCGCGGCGGCGAGCAATATGTTCTCCGGCCTCGACGGCGTCTATATGTGCGTCTTTATGAGCATTCCGCTCGCTAACTGGCTCGTGCGCAAGATGGGCGTCACCGATCCGCCCAGCGTGCCCGTCAAAGCCGGAGCCGAGGAAGGGAGCAAAGAATAATGAATTACCGTCAGATGGCAATATTCCTCGTAATTTGCGGACTTCAGATACTCGTCGGAAACTGGGTCGGCGCTAAGGGTTATGCGAGCGGAGCCGCCGCCGCGGCCTTCGTCGAGTCCATCCCCGGACTGCTCGTGCTGCTTGCTATAATTGTCGGCGGCGTCGCGGTCGCGCACTTCATCCCGTGGAAAGGGCTCCCCGCCGTCGCCTACATAGTCACGCTCGGCTGCATAGTTACGATCCCAGGATTCCCCGGCTCGGAGATATTCACCGCCTACGTCTCTAAAATCAGCTTCATCGGCCTCTGCACGCCGATACTCGCCTATGCGGGCCTCGCGGTCGGCAAGGACATCGACGCGCTCAAGTCGCAGGGCTGGAAGATAGTCGTCGTCGGCCTCTTCGTCTTTGTCGGAACCTTCATCGGCTCCGCCGTCATCGCGGAAGTCGTGCTGCGCATGATGAACTAACGC
>DVKA01000068.1 GCA_018716365.1 Candidatus Caccocola faecipullorum | reverse complement strand
TCGGCTTTGTCAGCGGAGAAAAGAAGATATATGACGTGAAGCCGCTTTTTAACAAATGGGCGGCGTTCCGCGCTTTAGCCTCCACGAATGGACTGTTTGAAGCAGTGCGCGTTGATGTGGGCGGCTACGGTATCGTATGGAACGACGATATAGATTTATCGTGCAATGAACTGTACGAGAACGGACAGCCGGCATGACGACGTCCGAGGGCGGCGCGATACAGCGTAAAATATCTGATGAACAAGCCGGCGGCAGCGGCGCTGCTGCGCTCGTCAACGAGATGATAAAAATCCGAAAGGAATTGGGCATCTCTCAGCGGAAGCTAGGCGAGATGGCGGGCGTCAAACAATCTGTCATTGCGCGCCTGGAAACAGGCAAAACATCACCGACGCTCAGCACAATGATGAAGCTGTTATGCGCGATGGGAAAGACGCTTTACATGGTTGATTCCCAGTCATCGTGCGCAGTAGCAGAATTGCACCGATAGGCTGCCGTCTGCCAGCCGATTTTTTGTACAAATCCGCGCGCCGTCATGGATTGTTGACGGCGCGCGGATTTGTTAGTCGTTTTCGACGATATATTCGTATGCTACGTTGCCGCGCTCGTATTCGCAGTGTCCCATCGGGCATTCGCGGAAGCCGGCTTTCTTGAAAATGTGCAGCGCGGGGCCGAGCTTGTCGTTCGAGACGAGGAAGAGCCGTTTCGCCCCGCGCTCTATCGCGTAGTCCCTGCATTTAGCAAAGACGGCGTACCCCGCGCCCGTTCCTGTGTACTGGCCCGCCGCGCCCATCTTGCACATCTCCCATTCGCCGCCGCCCGTGGGCTTCGCCATGCACGCTGCGAGCACCTTTTCGTCCTCGACGGCGAAGAATATCATAGCGCCCTCCGCAATGAGCTCGTCTATATGCGCGAATGTCTCGACGTCGTCGGGCTCGATTTTCCCGAAAAGCTTGGTTATCCACTCGGTGTTGAGGTCGATGAAAGCCTGCCTGTATTTGTCCTCGAATTTTACGATTTTCATGGCGCGCCCTCCGTGCCGCGGTCTTTCGTCCGCCTTAAAAATAAAACTTTTGATACAAAAAAAGACGCTTACGCAAAACGTAAACGTCTTAATTCTTAAAAGGTGGTGGGCCCATCAGGAATCGAACCTGAAACCATCCGGTTATGAGCCGGGAGCTCTAACCAATTGAGCTATGGGCCCTCCTATGTGTCCCGCTAGAAAACCTCTATCGCCGACACCGGGCAGCTGTCCGCGGCCTCTTTCGTCAGGGGAGTTACATCCTGAGAGATCACGAGGCTCTTGCCCTCTATTTCGTCCAGCTTAAAGTTTTGCGGACAAAGTTCGGCGCACACGCCACACCCGATGCAATCGTCAAGGTTTACCTTAATGCTCATGGCGGAGTCACCTTCCTTCCACAAGAGGGAATTCTACGACATTTTTCCCAAAACGTCAAATACTTTTTGTATTTTCGCGAAAAACCTTAGCGCGCGTCCTCCGGTGTGACGGTCAGCCGCTGTTCGCCGCCAGCGTCGTGGCGCAGCGTCAGCAGCGAGCGGTACTCCGGCACGGCCTTTTCTTTCGGCTCGTCGTAGGCGATGAAGACGCCTATGCCGGCGACCTCGGCGTCGAACTGTTTCGCCATGAGCAGCATGCCCGACGCGGTGCTTCCGCCGCGCATGAAGTCGTCTATTATCAGCACGCGGCCGCCGCGCTTCATCTGGCGCGTGCCGATGTACATCGTCTTTACGTCGCCGCTCGCGGTCGGGTAGTGGACGCCGACGGCCGCGCCGTCGCTCGGACGGTTGCGGAAGCGGCAGACTGCGAGCGGGACGCCGAGCGCGTAGGCCGCGAACATCGCTATCGGGATGCCCTTGACCTCCGAGGTCATCACGACGTCGGGCTCGGTCTCCGTGAAGAGCGACGCCATGCAGTAGCCGAGCAGTATCGCGGATTCGGGGTTGAATATGAGGTCGCTGTAGTAGATAAGGCCGCCCGGCAGATTTCTCTCGGGATCGGCGAGCTTTTCGGCGATTTCCGTGAGGAACGCGCGGCGGTATTCCGGCGTGCAGACGGGGATGAAGCGCGCGCCGCCGCTGCGGCCGCGGTCGACCATCATCTGTCCGAAGCCCTCGGCCTCCATCGCGGAGTTTATCACCTCGACGTCGTCGCTTATGACGGTCTTTGAAACGTTGAATTTAGTCGCGAGGTCCGTCAGCGATACGAGCTTCGACGGACACATCATGAATTTCGCGGCGAGCCTGACGAGCCGCTCAGTCCTCTGGCCTCTCATTGCAATCACTCCACTGTATATGTTTTCAGCACCCAGTCCATGCTTTCGAAGGCCCGCGCCGCCTCCGCGGCCTCTTCCGCGCCTGCGTAGAGCGCGAAGAAGGCGCTGCCGCTTCCGCAGAGCCCCCAGCCGCGCGCGCCCGTCGTCTCAGCCGTTCTTTCCGCGGCGGCGTATTCGGCGTGCTCAGCCGCCGAGACCTCGTAGAAGTCGTTCGGCATCAGCCCCGCGCGTTCTCCGCGCGCGAGAGCCTCTACGAGGCGCATGTCCGCCGCCGTTTCGACGTTCCGGCGTTCTCCGCGCGCTTCGCGCAGCGCGTCGAGCTTCGCGTAGGCCTCCTTCGTTCCGGAGCTCCATTCGGGGAATACGAGAAGCCACCGTAAGTCGAAGGGCGGCGCGAAGGGCGTCATCTTTTCGCCGACGCCGCGCGCCTCGGCCATGACGTGGTCCGACGCGAGGAAAGCGACGTCGGCCCCGAGGTGCGCCGTTTCTTCGGCGCTCAGCCTCGCGCCGTATTTCGCGGCGAGCAGCTTCAGCATCGCGCCGGCGTTGCCGCTGCCCGCGCCTATGCCGCTGCCCGCGGGGAAAAATTTCTCCAGCTCGACGTCGAGCGGCGGTATCTCCGCGCGTTTCCGGGCGGCGGCGAGGGCCTTCGTAACGAGATTTTCTCCCTCGATTTTCATTCCCTCAATGTTAAGAGAATCTCCTATAATTTCATCGTATTTCGGACGAATTGTCAACCTCTCTGCCGCCGTTTTCTGCCAGAAGAGCGAGTAAATTTCATGATAGCCGTTCGGAAGCTTTGAGAACACTCTCAATATAAGATTTATTTTTATCGGGCACCGTATTACGTCCGCCATGCGCGCGTCCGCCTTTCGTATGGGAATATCAAAAAGCCCCGGCGCTTGAGCCGGGGCTTCGTTCGGGCAAAGAAGCTCAGAAAAGATTTTCTCCGCTTGGTTCCAACTGCAGCTCCACCTCTCTGGTAAGAAGGTCCGAGTAGCTAAACGAGACTGTGCTTTGCTGGGACTCTATGAATACCGTGAACAGGCTCGGGTATGTCTCCTGTATTATGCCGGACCGCTCCTCTATTTTACGCCTTCCGTTCGTCGCACGGTATGAGATCCTTGACCCTTTGTGGAGAGATATTATCTCGCGGATTGATTCTATCGTATTGGGCACACAATTCACCTCCACAATGACCTTTACAAATTGTACATCAAAATGTGTAAATGTGCAACTTATTTTGAACCAGAGGTCGTTTTGTGGAGTGTGGCGCAACTTGTTATTTTTTCATCAGTATCCGCTTGTCTCCGAC
>DVKA01000008.1 GCA_018716365.1 Candidatus Caccocola faecipullorum | reverse complement strand
TCGACGGCTGCCTGCCCGTCGAGGTGATAGCGAAGCGCGGCGAGCAGACGCTGCTCTTCGGCCCGCTGCGCCCCGTAGGCTTCGAGGCGGCGAACGCGGGAGAAACCCCCTACGCCGTCGTGCAGCTGCGGCAGGACAACACCGAAGGGACGCTCTTCAACATCGTCGGCTTCCAGACCAATTTGAAGTGGGGCGAGCAGGAGCGCGTATTCCGCCTCATACCGGCGCTCGAGCACGCGGAGTTCGTGCGCAAGGGCGTGATGCACAGGAACCTCTTCGTCTGCGCGCCGCGCGTGCTCGACGGCTTCCTGCGCTTCAACGGGCGCGAGGCGCTCTACATAGCGGGACAGGCCTCCGGCGTCGAGGGCTACCTCGAAAGCACGGCGATGGGGCTCGCCGCGGCGGTCTTCGCCTACGCGCAGCTCGCGGGCGAAGAGATGCCCGAGTTCCCGAAGGAGACCGCGGTCGGCTCGCTGCTGAATTACCTCAAGACCGCGCTGCCCGAGAGCTTTCAGCCGATGAACGTCAACCTCGGCATCTTCCCGCGCCTCGGCAAGAAAAAGATACGCAAGCGCACCGAGCGCTGCGAGGCCTACGCGCGCCGCTCGCTCGAGGCGCTCGACAAATTCATCGAGGAGCGCGCCGCGCTCTTCCGCGCGCAGGATTGACGCCGCGCCGCAAAAACTGCGAGGACTGCAAAGCCGGATGCAAAAGTCCGGCTTTTTCCATTTTCGACCAAAACTATTGACATTTTGCTGAATCTTTTATATTTGACGTTTACTTGCGAATTTTCTTAAAATTTCCCTTGATATTTACAATTTTCATGCTAGAATACCTGTCATGACGGAGAATATTTCTGAATGCATCGAGCTATACATAGACTATCTTCGCTCGCTCGGCAGGTCCGAGAACACGAGGATAAACTACCGTGTAGACCTCCGGCATTTCAGAGATTATCTCGAAGGACAGGGCATAACCGACGTCGCCGATATAGACACGAGGGCCGTGAGCATATTTCTCCGCAGCATCCTCGGCGTCGGCGAGGCGAAGACGTCGGCGTCGCGCAGGCTCTCCGCCGTCCGCGGATTTACGGCGTGGCTCGCCGAGACGGGAAGGGCGGCGAACGACCCGTCGGCCGGCATGAAGGGGCCGAAGAAGCCGGACGCTCTGCCGCGCGCCATATCGTACGCCGACGTCGAAAGGCTTCTGACGCAGGGGCCGGACGAACGCGCGGAGCAATACCGGCGCGACAGGCTCGTGCTCGAGCTGCTTTACGGCGCGGGGCTGCGCGTCTCTGAGCTTATCGGGCTGACTTGGGACAAGGTAGAGTTGGATGACCGTGTCCTCATCGTCAAGGGGAAGGGAAACAAAGAACGAATGGCCCCTTTCGGCGTCCCTGCGCAGAAGCTGCTCGAGGAGTGGCGCGACATCACCTGCGTCGACGGCGGCGGGCCGGTGTTCCCGTCGGACAAAAAAGGCGCGGAGCGGCTCACAGTCAGGACGGTCGACAGAATCGTAACGCGCGCCGCGCGCCGCGTCGGGCTTCACGGCGTCACGCCGCACACGCTGCGCCACTGCTACGCGACGCACATGCTCGAGAACGGCGCGCCGCTCAAGGTCGTTCAGGACCTTCTGGGCCACGACAGCATCGCAGCGACGCAGCGCTATCTGAGGATAACGCCGTCGCAGATTAAGAAAAGCTATCTATCAGCTCATCCGCTCGCATCGGCGGACGAGAGTTCGGAAACAGCATAAGAGGCATAAGTCAAGGAGGACGATTTTTTCATGAACACACCGAGGGAACTTTTTGAGAACCGCCCGAAAATAACGGACGAAGCGGCAATGCAGGACCTTCTTGAGAAGACGCGCGTCGTGAGCCGCGTGCTCCAGGCGCGCAAGGACCGCGGCAACCCGGACTATCCGAAGCTCGCGCGCCTCATGTGCGACCTCTCCGCCGCGAACGTCTACATAATCAGCAAGGACGGACGCATACTCGGCTACGCCTGGACGAGTGAGTACGACTGCCCGCTGATGGCGGAGATACTCATGAACGGCGCTATGCCCCCGGGATACGTCGAGAAGGTCAACCAGATACACGAGTCGGTGCTCAACCACACCGACCACGGCCTCTGCGCCTACGCGGACCAGCCCTGCGCCTACTCCAACAAGCACGTCGTCATGGTGCCGATCAACGGCGCGGGCGACAGGCTCGGGACTCTGATACTCGCACGCTTCGGCTACCCGTTCGACACGCGCGACCTCGTCCTTGCGGAATATCTCTCGACCGTCGTCGGCCTTGAAATACTCAACGACAGGGGCAAGTCGATAGAGGAGCGCGGACGCGAACGCCTCGTCGTTCAGATGGCGATGCGCGCGCTCTCGTACTCCGAAGTCGAGTCCGTGCGCCACATCATAGAAGATTTGGGCGGCCCCGAGGGCGTCGTCGTCGCGAGCAAGGTCGCGGACCGCGTCGGCGTCACGAGGAGCGTCATAGTCAACGCGCTGAGGAAGCTCGGCAGCGCGGGAATCATCGAAAGCCGCAGCCTCGGCATGAAGGGCACCTACATCAAGGTGCTCAGCCCGCTCTTCCTCGAAGAGCTCGGCATAGCGGCAAAATAGCCGGAAGGAGGTCTCGCTGCAATGAAGGCGAGGGTTATGATCGCGGACGACTCCGTCCACATGCGTATGATATTGAAGGACATCCTTGTAAAATGCGGCTACGAGGTGATAGGCGAGGCCGAGGACGGAGCCGAAGCCGTCAAGATGTACAACGAGCTGCTGCCAGACGTCGCGACGATAGACATCAGCATGCCGAAGATGGACGGCATCGCGGCGCTCAAGGCGATAAAGGCGGCGCATCCGAACGCGAAGATCGTTACCGTCGGCGCGATGAACCAGCAGAATCTCGTCATCGAGGCGGTGCGCGCCGGGACGAGCGACTTCTTTCTGAAGCCGTTCCAGTCCGAGCGCGTGGACGAAGCTTTGCAGCGCGCTCTGAAACGCTGAAATACGGCTCAAAACGCCGAAAATATGATAAAATTCGCCTTGTAGCCTGAAAAGGCGGAGTTATAGATTTGTCGGCATTTATCTAACACACATTTTTTGGAGGTCAAAACCACAGATGGCAGAAAAGACGGCTGCAGCGGCGCCTGCGGTAAGCGTGGGAGAAACGGTCAGCGGAACGGTGGAGCACATCGCGCCGTACGGAGCCTTTGTAAGGCTTGAGTCG
>DVKA01000067.1 GCA_018716365.1 Candidatus Caccocola faecipullorum | reverse complement strand
CGGCGCGCAACTGACCGCGAGCTTTTCGGTTAAAGCCGGAACAGCGACGCTGCGCCTATGACGGCGGCTTCTCCACTGAGCTTTGAGGTTTTCAGCCGAAAACAGGGGCGGAAGGGGTCTGGGAGGTATTTCTGCGCGCGCGCGGCGAGTTCTTCAGCAAGGCCCTCAGCGCGGCTCATTCCGCCGCTCAGTATGACGGCTTCGGGGTCGAGCGTCACGGTTACCGACGCTATTCCGCGCGCGAGAGTTTCAAGCGCGGGCGAGATTATCGCTTCGGCTTCGGGCGCGGCGCGCATCTGCCAGAGCCTCTTGAAATCGGAGGGAAGTCCCGCGGCCTTCGCGCGCCGTTCGAGCCAGTCGGCGGAGGCCGCCTCTTCGAGATGGCCAGCGCCGCCGCAGCCGCAGCCTGTAAGTTCCGCGCCGCAGAGCGCCATGTGGCCGCATTCCGCAGCCATGCCGTGCGCGCCGCGCACGAGCCGGCCGCCGGAGACTATGCCTGCGCCGACGCCGGTTCCGAGCGTGAGCACGACGTAGTCTTCCATTCCGGCGGCCTCGCCTGCGATGCCCTCGCCGAGCGCGGCGCAGTTCGCGTCGTTCTCAATCGCGGCCTTCGCGCGGAGGCCGCGTTCCGCAAGACGGCGTTCGACCATCTCTCCGAGCGCCAGCCCGTCGCAGTTTTCGTAATTTGTAAGGCGCGCGACCGTTTTACGGTCTTTCGCTACAAAGCCCGGCAGTCCGATGCCGACGAAGCATTCTTCCCCGTTTTCAGCAAATCGGGCGGCGAGCGCCGAGGCGGCTTCGACCAGCGCTTCCGCGCCGCGCGGCGAGGGCGCGGCGACCGTTTCGGCGCTCAGCAGCCGCGCGGGACTATGCGAAAAATCCGCTACGCCCGCAGTTATTGTATGGCCGCCTATGTCGAGGCCGATGTATTTCATTTAATAACTTTCCTGCGCCGCGTGCGCTATGTCCGCCGCGGTGCATATGAAACGGCGAAGCTCGAAAACTTCATCGCATTCGAAACGCAGCGTGCGCCCCGCCATGCGCTGCGCGCCCGGGACGAGCGCCGCCGCGTCTGTCTGGAGGGTGTTCATGAAGGAGATTTCGAGGATATAGGGCCCTTCGAGCGTGAAAGGGCACAGCCCTCCGCGCATTGCGGCCCCGGCGGCGTCTTTCGCCGCGGCGTAAATTTCCGCCTCCGTCTCTTCTGGGGTACGGCAGAGCGCAGCTCCGCGCCCCAGCCCCTCTTTTACGGAACAGAGGCGGAGCTGCGGCCCCAGCAGGCTGCGCGCCTCGGCGCAGAGAGCGTCGTCGCCGGTTGCAAGCGCGACGGGGACGCCTAGGGCCCCGCAGAGCAGCGCGTTGACGCCGGTCTCTCCCATCTTCACGCCGTTGACCGAGAGGCCGTATATTGTATGAGGGTCGTAGCTGTGGTCGAGCACGGCCTTCTCCGTTCCGGCCATCGCGTGGTAGCCGGTGAAGAAAGCCGCGCCGCAGCCCGCCGCCCCCTCGATCATGCCTAGCACCTTCGGTGAGCCGCTCGCGAGCAGCACGGAGCCGCCGAACTCCGAAATATCGACGTTGGTCATCGAACAATGCGCGTCGCAGACGATCACGCGTTCCGCGCCGCCGTCCAGCGCGCCGCGCACAGCCGCGCGCAGGTCGCCGAGCTGGCGCGCGCGTCCGAAGGAGTATTCCGGGCTGCCCGCAGTAACCTGCGCGGCGCTGACGACGCCGGTCGAGCCCTCCATGTCGGAGCTTATGAAAATTTTCAGAGCAAGCGCCTCCGTTTCGTGTAAAAATAAAAATCCGCGCCGCCGTTTCGGTTGAAACGCGGCGGCGCGGCATTCCTGCAAAATTTAGACGTTGAAGCGGATTTCTATCATATCCCCGTCTTCGACGATGTATTCTTTGCCTTCGAGGCGCAGCACTCCGGCCTTGCGGCATTCGTCGAACGAGTGCGCGTGCGCCATGTAGTCGTCGAAGGCGACGACCTGAGCCCTGATGAAGCCGCGCGCGAGGTCCGAGTGTATCGTGCCCGCGGCGTCGACGGCGTTTTCGCCGTTGTGCAGCGTCCACGCGCGCACTTCGTCCGGGCCGCAGGTGAAGAAGCTTATCAGGCCGAGCACGCGGTAGGCCTCTTCGATGAGGCGCTCGCGCCCCGGCTCCGTGATGTTGAGCCCTTCGGTGAACTCCTTCGCCTCTTCGGGGTCGAGATCCATGATGTCCATTTCAAGGCTTCCGTAGAGCGTGCAGAGCTTCGCGCCACGCTCTTCGGCCCGTTTTTTGAGTTCGTCCCATTTCGGAATCTTAGTCTCTTCGTTCTGGCTTTCGTCGAGGTTGAGCAGGATTATCTGCGGCTTCGAGGTGACGAAGGCGAATCCGCGCAGCTGGCGCGTCTCCTCTGGCTTCAGCTCGATACTCGAAAGCGGCTTCTCCTCCATGAGGCAGTCGTAGCATTTTTCGAGCAGCGCCTTTTCCTTGTCCTCGTCGGGCGTCAGCTTCTTCTT
>DVKA01000066.1 GCA_018716365.1 Candidatus Caccocola faecipullorum | reverse complement strand
GAGACGACCGTCTTGATGCAGGCGGTGCGGCAGCTCGTGACGATGGCGCGCGGGCCGAGCGAGAAGTTCAGCATCGCGGGGATCTTGTCCATCTTCTGCAGCGCGTATATCGAGATTACGCCGCCGAGAGAGGTCGGCAGCAGCACGCCGACGTTCTTCCCTTCGAGGTTCTGCGCGCGCAGCGCCTCCTCGATGAGCAGCACGCGCGTGATGAAGCCGTTGTATGTGACGGGCTTCGCACCGTGGTCGCTGAAGAGGCGCGTCGAGCCGCCGAATTCGCTGCGCGCGTCGAGCAGGATGTCCCAGAGCGGCTTCTCCTTGCGGCGCGCGTAGAGCGAGGCTTCGTCCATTATGCGTTCAAGCGCGCGGCCCGCGGCGGCGGTGCGCTTCGAGCCGGAGAGCCCCTCCGGTATCTTAAGCTCCTTGACGGGGGAGACTGTTATCGTGACTTTCGAGAAGAAGCGCAGCCCGCGCTTGTGCTGGATGCGCGAGAAGGGCGTGTTCTCCGTGCCCTTGATGTGTATCGGCAGTATTTTCGCGTGAGTGTGGTCCGCTATCTGCGCTACGCCCGCGGAGACCTTCATAGGGTTGCCGATGGTCGTCGGCTGAAGCTCGGGGAAGATGACGCAGCGTCCGCCGTTTTTCAGCAGGTTGAGGAAATATTTCAGCGAGAGCGGCGCGTCCGCGTCGAGTATATGCGTGTCTGCTATCGGAAGGAAGAAGCGCGCGAAACGTTTTTTCGTAAGCCTGCGCTCGATTGCGAAGGGAACCTTTTCGGGCAGGAAGGCGGCGAGGATCAGCGGGTCGATGAAAGAGACGTAGTTAGGCGCGATAAGCACGCCTTCGCCCGCGTTCTTCCAGTTTTCCCAGCCTTTGACCTCGACGCGGAAAAAGAGGCGCAAGATAAGTTGGACGATGAGTCTGCGCAAGAGAATCCCTCCGAAGGACAGGCGCGGCAATAGTGGAAACGCTAGTCCGGTATAATAGCCAATTATACCATGACGTCAGCGGTTTTTGCCTGTTTACGCCCACATCCGTAAAATTTGAGTTACAATAAATACGTCATCTTCAATATGAAAAACGGAAGGGTGGTAACGATGGAGAGAAAAGAAAACGTCTTTCTCATAGGAGCCGGAGACCACGCGAAGGTCGTCCTCTCGACGCTTGAGGCGTGCCACATCGGCTGCGCCGGAATATACGACGACAATCCGGCGCTCTGGGGCAAGTCTCTGTGGTGCATACCAATCCTGGGCCCAGTCTCGGAGATGCCGGACACGCCTGAGACCATGGCCGTGATAGCGATAGGCTCGAACGAAGTCCGCCGCAGGATGGCGGCTCGCTTCAAGAACGTCTGCTGGCCCGCCCTCGTCCACCCGCTCGGAATAGTCAACAGCTCCGTGCGCCTCGGCGAAGGGACGATAATCTTCGCGGGCTGCATCGTCGAGTCCGACGCCGTGATAGGCAAGCACACCATCGTCAACTCCGCCTGCTTCATCGGCCACGACACGAACATCGGCAGCTTCTGCCACATCGGCGCGCGCAGCGCGCTCGGCAACAACGTATCGGTCGGCGACGACGTTTTCATAGGCATGGGCGCGATGGTCAAGCCCTACGTCAAAATCGGCTGCGACGTGCTCGTCGGCATGGGCAGCTCCGTGCTGAAAGACATCCCCGTCGAAGGCACGTACGTCGGCACGCCCGCGCGCAAGATAATGCCACTCGTCATCAAGGAGCCGGAATAACGGGAAATTTTGCAGATGGAAATGGGTAAGAAAGAAGATATAGCAAACGAAAAGAAGCTGAGCGAAGTAGAGCTGGCGCAAATTAAGTATTTGAGAACCAAAACACTGTTGCTGCGCATATTGATAGGAGTAGTTATTTTGTTTATCATATTATTTGTCGCAGCGATTGTCGGCAGTTTGTTGTTCACCGTTTTGTAAAATTTTATGCCGCCGCCCCGCAACGCCGGGGCGGCGGCTTTTTATGCGCCGCAAACTTTTACAAAATTTTTACTTCCTTTATATAGAAACCGGCCGCCGCTATTTTACGGCGAGCGCCTGCGGGCTTTTGAGCCAGCGGATTATCCAGATTAGGAAGCCCGCTGCTATTATGCTGCCGCCGATGTCGCCGCATGGGAAGGACGCCCAGACGCCCGTGAGGCCGAAGATGCGCGGCAGCGTCAGGAGCGGCACGAACATGCAGAAGACGTGGCGGCAGAAGGAGAGCGCGAGCGAGGCCGCGCCTTTGCCGAGGCCTTGGAGCGCGGAGTTCGTGATTATCGTGATTCCCATGCAGGGTATGCCGAGGTAGCCGATGCGCATTCCCGGCACGCCGAGACGCAGCAGCTCCGCGTCGTCGGTGAAGAGGCCCATCAGCTGCGGCGCGAAAATTTCCGCGAGCGCGCCGCTGACGAGATAGAAGCCGATTGCAATCATCAGAGCGAAACGTATCGCCTTAATCACTCGCTCCGGCTTCCCCGCGCCGTAGTTGTAGCCGACTATCGGCTGCGTCGCCTCGCCGACCGCCATCGCTGGAAGGAAGATGAGCGAGTCGAGGCTGAGGAATATCCCCATCGCGGAAAGCCCCGCGTCGCCGCCATATTTGAGGACGAGCTGGTTCATTATCGTCATGTAGACGACGAACGAAATTTCCATGAAAAACGGAGCGCTGCCGACGGAGAAGATTTTTGTAATCATCTCCCACTTCGGCGGGCGGATATAGCGCGCGCGTATGCGCAGCGGCGCCTCTTTGCGGCGGAAGAAGGCGAGGCCGAAGGCGGCGGAGACGGCCTGCGCAGTAATCGTGCCGTAGGCCGCGCCCGCGACGCCCATGTCGAGCGTCACGATGAAGAGCGCGTCGAGCGCAACGTTCGCGAGCGCGCCGACGATCTGCGTGCACATCGCGTATTTCGGGCTGCCGCTCGCGCGCACGAGGAAGTTCGCGCCGAAGCCGAAGAGGGCGAAGGGCGCGCCGAGAAGCACTATTTTCAGGTACGGCCGCGCAGTTTCCAGCACTTCGCCCGTGCCGCCCGCGAGGCGCAGCATATCGTCGGCGAAGAGCAGGCTCGCGGCTATGAACAGCGCGCCCGCACAGCCGAGCAGCACGAAGGTCGAGGCGAGCGCGCGCTCCGCCTCTTCTATGCGCTTCGCGCCGAAGAGAATCGCGACGCGCGACGAGCCGCCTATGCAGATTAGCAGAGCGAAGGCTATGGTCATGAGCATCGGCGGAAAGGAGACCGTTATCGCGGCCAGACCCGCGGGGCCGACGTAGTGGCCGACGAATATCCTGTCCACGATGTTGTATATCGCGCCCGCGACCATGCCGACGACGGCCGGCAGCGCGAAGCGCATCATCAGCTTCGGCACGGGCTCTGTTTCCATAAATGTGCGGTCTGTTTCCGTCTGCGCGTTAATGACGCAACACTCCTTCGGCGGTGCAAGTCTCCCGATTATATCAGAACGGCGCGGGAAATAAAGAGCGGAGCGCGCGTGTGCGGCCCCACGTTGGGGACGGAGGTTCCTGAGCGGGACATTCTCAGGACAGGCTTTGAACGGAAGATTTTCAGGGCGCGCATAGCTTTGTCAATGGCAACGCTATGCACGGTTGACTTAGCGCAGATTTTAGACTATCATTCGCGCCATGAAGATAAAGTCTATGGCTGAGATTTCGTTGTTCGCTGTTCTGTCCGCGGTCGGCGCGAGGATTATGATTCCCGTTCCGTTCGTGCCCTTCACGCTTCAGACGCTCGTCTGTATGCTCGCCGGCTTCGCGCTCGGCGCGCGCAAAGGCGCTGCGTCGCAGCTTCTCTATATGCTGATGGGGCTCGTAGGCATCCCCGTATTCACCTCGGCGGCGGGGCCAGCGGCGGTCTTCATGCCCTCGTTCGGCTACATTCCGGGCTTTGTCTGCTGCGCGTGGATCTGCGGCGCTCTCGCGGAGCGGATGCGCGCGCGCTGCGACGAGCCCGGCTTTGCGAGTTACTTCGCGGCGGCTCTGCTCGGCGTCGCGGCTACATACGCCGTGGGCGTCGCATATCTGTACGTGATTCTCAACTTCTGGGTTCAACAGGAAGGAGCGACCTTCTTCAAGGTGCTTTCGATAGGATTCCTCAGCACGGCGGGCGGCGACGTCGTGAAGGCCGCGGTCGCCGCGACGGCGGCGGTGAAACTGGCCGGCGCGGGGATTGGAAAATAAAGCGCGGAGCCTTACGCAAGCTCCGCGTCTAAAAACTGCCGCTGTTTTCCCTCTTTATCTATAAACGAGAGCGCTATGTAGTCGAAGCCGTCGCGTTTGACGGTTTCCCACGGCACGACGCGCCCGTCTATGAGCTTGACGTTTCCTTCCCCGTCTATGTCGAAGGTCTTTTTTTCGTCCTCGTAGTCGATGCTGTAGCCGAGTTCCAGAATCAGCTTCGATGGCGGGATGCCGTACCTTTTGAGCGTGCGCGAGGCGAGCGCCTCAGCGTCGTACTCGTCGCAGAACATCGCGTCGTAGCCGTGTTTCGCGCCGTCGAATACTAAAAATTCCTCGCCGCTTCGCGCGTCCCTGGCGAACACCATGCCGGGGGCCTCTTCCGTGTCCGCTATGAACGGCTGCGCTTCGCCTTCGACGCGCGTCAGCTTGCCGTAATACCACACTTCGAGCAGCTCCGCGCCCGTCCGCGAGCAGAGCGTCATCGTCGCAAGCCGTTTCTCGGCCCAGTCTTTTATGCGGCCTTCAAGCCACGTGGGATATTTTCTCTCCGCGTCCATAGATTTCGCCTTTGCGCCGGATTTCCGCGCGCCTGCCTACGCCGCGTGCGTGGCGAAGCGTTTGGCGAGCTCGGCGCTTATTTCGGCGCAGCGCTCAAGCCCCGCGGCTATCGAGCCCGCGAGCGTCGAGCCGTCGCGCAGAGCCGTCGTCATCGCTTCGGTGACGCCGCCCTTCGTCGAGACGTTTTCAAGCGAGCTTTCGCTCTTTTCGGCGCGGTGCGCCTCTACGACGCGGCCCATCCACGGCACTAGGCCGCGGCAGACGGGATAGCGCTCCGCCATCGCGGCGAGAACTTCGGACTTTTCCGATTCGAGATCGATGTTGAGAAGTATTGGAGGCAGGCATATGGCGACTGTGAAGGCGTCGAGCTCGTTCTCGCACGAAAGGTCGAAGACTTCGAGCCCGGCGGCGCGCAGCACCGCGTGCGGGCGCGCCTCGGATGGGAACGTCGCGCTGACGCCCATGCCGTCCGTAATCGTCTCAGGGCCGCTGCACATCACGCGGCAAAGCTCCGAGCTGAAAACTCTGTGCAGCGTTTCGAGCGAGATGCCCGCCATGAAGGACATGACGAAGGCCCCTTCCTTCAGGCGCAGCCCGGAAAACGAGGCGAGGTCCTGCGGGCGGGCCGCGAGCAGCAGGAAGTCGGCGCGGGAGGCGAGCGTGCGCGTGTCGGTCATGCACGAGGCGAGCCCCATGCGTCCGGCGCGTTCGAGCGTCGCGGCGCTGCCGCCGCACGATATGAGCAGCCGCTCCCTGGGGAAGCCGTTGGCGACGAGCGCCTCCGCTATCGACGAGCCGAGGTGTCCGAAGCCCGCTATTCCGATTGTCTTTCCGTCGAGAAGTCCGTCAGTGTATTCAGCGCAGTCTGCAAAATTCGTCATTTCAAAAATTCCCTTCTAAACCTCAAACCATGCGGCGGCGGCCTCTTTGCGTCCGCACCGCGAAGAGCGTGCCTTCTCTCTCCGCTCGGCGCGGAGAGAGAGGTCAGTTAATTAGATAAGCGTATTTGAAAAGGGGGCGCGTCCGCGCCCGAAGGAAAAGGTTTAGAAGCTGGACGGTCGAGGCAGGGTGAGCGCCGCGCAGATCGCGGCCTTAGCTTTCAACGTGATTTGTTTGTGCAGCATTTTCTTCACCCTTCTTCCGTCCGAAACAATTTTCGGCAAGTATGATATATTGCAATCGCCTAACTGTCAATTATTTTTTGTAAAGATTTGTGCGCGTGAACGTAACGGCATTGCTGCGGTTCGCCGCAGCGGCGCGTTCCCTGCGCGCGGCGAGCGCGGCGTCGGCCAGGTAGAGAGCTATCGCGCACCATACGAGGCCGAAGGCGGCGAGCCTGTGCCAGCTCATAGGCTCGTGGTATAAGAACGTGCCGAGAAGGAAGGTCATGGTAGGCGAAACATATTGTATGAATCCGATGGTGACCAGGCGGACGCGCCGCGTGCCGTAGGCGAAGAGCAGAAGCGGCGACGATGTCATGACGCCGGCGCCCGCGAGCAGGAGGTTCGTCCGCATGTCGTAGGGGTAGGCTGCGGCGCCCGCGCTTTCGAGCCACGCAAGCCACGCGAGGGCGAGGGGCGCGACGGCGAAGGTCTCTATGGAGAGCGAGACGGACGGGTCGGCGGGGATTTTCTTCTTGAGCACGCCGTAGAGCGCGAACGAGAGCGCGAGCCCCGCGCCCGCGGCGGGGACGGAGCCGTGCGCCGCGACCTGCACCGCTACGCCGGAGGCTGCTAGCGCGAGCGCCGCCTTCTGCGCGCCGCGCATCCGCTCGCCGAAGAAGAGACAGCCGAAGAGCATCGAGAGCAGCGGATTCATGTAGTAGCCGAGGCTCGTTTCGAGCACATGCCCGGAGTTTACGGCCCAGATGTAGAGCCACCAGTTGAAGGTGATGAGGAAGCCGCCGCCCGCAAGCCAGAGCGAAGCGCGCGGCTCGCGGCGGACGAAGGCGAAGGCCTCCCGCCATCCGCGCGCGGCGAAGAGCACGAGCGCCATGAAGACGGCGGACCAGACGACGCGGTGCCCGAGTATCTCGAGCGACGGCACGCGCTCGAGCAGCTTCCAGTAGAGCGGCATCGAGCCCCACCAAATGTAAGAGAGAAAAACCGCCGCGGCTCCCTTCTGCGGCTCCGTCATGTCCATCGCCTCCCGACGCGCATATTGTACTATTTCCCGCGCCGCCGCGTCAGATGCGGGCGCGCGAGGCTTCGGATTTTTCATCAAGCGCGTTTTGTGATAAACTATCACAAAAATCGGGTTAGTGGCTTCGTTTTACGGAAGGAAGAGCGAGCATGAGGGATCAGACGGAACTTTCAGCGTTGGGAGCGTCGCTCCTTGAAGGGGCGGAACGGATTTACAGCGACATGCAGGATTGGCGGAGGGACTTCCACCAATTCCCCGAGCTCGCCTTCGAGGAGAACATCACCGCCTCGAAGGTCGCCGGAGTGCTGAAATCAATCCCGGGCATGGAGGTCATCACGGGCTACGCGATGCCGACCGCCGTCGTTGGCGTCCTCGGCAGCGACATCCCTGGCTCGGCGCTCATGCTTCGCGCGACTATGGACGGCGTCGCCGCCGAGGAGCAGACGGGGCTGCCGTTCTCGTCATGTATGCCCGGCGTCATGCACGCATGCGGACACGACGCAGAGATGGCGGCGCTGCTCGGGGCCGCGGCGGTGCTCGCGGAGCACCGCGACGAGCTGACGCAGCGCGTCGTATTACTCTTCCAGCCCGCCGGCGAGGGCCGCAGCGGCGCGAAGACGCTGACCGAGAACCACATCATAGAGAAATTCGACATAGGCCGGTGCGCCGCCGTCGCGTGGACGCCCGAGCTCCCCTACAGCGAGCTTTACACCAAAAAGGGCGTCATGACGGCGCTCTCCGACAGGATACATATAGACATCCGCGGCACCGCGGGCCACGCCGCCGAGCCGCACATGACGGTGGACCCCGTCACGATAGCCGCGAACATAATCATCACGATACAGGCGATGCTTTCGCGCGAGGTGGACCCGCGCGAGGCCGTCGTCGTATCGTTCGGGCAGGTCGAGTCCGGAACGGCCTACAACGTCATCCCCGAGCAGGCGAACCTCTGGGGCACCCTGCGCGCCTTCAACCCCAAGACGCGCGACTTCGTCCAGAGCCGCATAGAGACCGTCGCCCCCGCCATCGCGAAGGCGCTGCGCGGGCTCGCGTCGGTCGAGTACACCCGCAACTACGCACAGATTGAAAACAACCTCGATATGCTGGAAGACATCCTCCGTATCGGGGTTCCTTTTTTCGGGGAGGACGGCATAAACATGCTGGAGCGCCCGCTGCTCTCGGGCGAGGATTTCTCGTTCTTCACGCACAACGTGCCGTCGGTCTTCATGCTGCTCGGCACGGGGCTCGAGTACCCGCTCCATCATCCGCGCTACGACGTTCCCGAAAGCATGCTTCCGTTCTCCGCCGCGTGGGAAGCCTACATGGCGCTCACGCTCTCGGGAAATTAAAATAGATTGCTATACTTCTGGAGTTGATATATTTTGTCTTCCAGCAGGCTTGAAACGATAATACGTGACAATCTG
This sequence comes from Candidatus Caccocola faecipullorum, assembly GCA_018716365.1. Lineage (GTDB taxonomy): Bacteria > Synergistota > Synergistia > Synergistales > Synergistaceae > Caccocola > Caccocola faecipullorum. The sequence continues at coordinate 393 of DVKA01000066.1, read as the reverse complement.
AACCGGCTGCCCGCGGAGCCTTTCATCTGGTGGCAGAAGACCTGGTGGTCGCGCGGCGCCTTTCTCGAACTTATAGAAGAGTGCGAGGAGAGGCTCAAGACCAGCAATTTTAAAAAAGGCCAGCGCCTCGCTCTGCTGACGCCGAACAGCCCTATACTGCTGGCGACCGCGGTCGCCGTCTGGCGGTTGGGCGGAGCGGTCGTCCTCATAGACCCGCGTTCGGGCTACACGCCGCTGATACGCCAGCTTCACCACGCCGACGTCTTCGCGGTGCTCACATCGCGTGGCTGCGACGAGCTCGTGCCGCTCATATCCGAGGACGGCATCCCGTGCTCGGCGATAAGCCTCGACAGCCTCGAAGACAACATACCGGGCCGCCCCTGCGACGAGGAA
>DVKA01000065.1 GCA_018716365.1 Candidatus Caccocola faecipullorum | reverse complement strand
GCATAATTTTTTATCTCTAACGATTAAAGCAGTAGGTTCTCGCCAAAAGATTGCGAGAACGACATCGTAGGTTCTATTATTCAGTTCATAGGCTATAAACACAGCGGGGCGCGACGATTCGAGCTCCGCTGTGTTTCTGTTTTTTCTCTACGTCCCCGCTTTACTTCACCAGCGGCAGGACTTCTTTTTCAAAAAATTCCGTTACCTCTTCGGGCTTTACGGAGTAGAATTTATCGTCCACGGTGACGCAGACGCCTTCGTCGCAGCGGCCCATGCAGAAGACGCCGCCGAGGTTGATTTTGTCTTTGAGCTTGCGTTCGGCTATTTGGAACTGGAGCCCTTCAACTACGCGGCGCGAGCCTTTTACGTGGCAGCCGCTCCCTATGCAGACTTTTACCTTTACCATCTCTGTCCCCTTCTTTCGCTGTTATTCGTAATCGACGACGTTGGCCCAGTGGCGCAGGAATTCGGCCTCTTCGGCGCGTCCCGCGGCGAGGCGTTCGGCGGCGCGCAGCGGGATCCACGCCTGCACGGCGGATTTCTGGACGCCGCTTTTGGCGCAGTAGAGTTCGAGGTATTCTTCCGCGCCGTCTATTTCGCCGTTCAGCCAGAAGAGCAGGTATGTGCGCGCGGCGTCGGCCTCGGGGGCTCCCTGAGCTGCGCGCGACCAGTCCACTACGTAGTCCGCGCCGCCTTCGGCCTCGATGACGTTGCTCGGCGCGAAGTCGCCGTGGCATATTTTATCTCCCTGCGGCAGCGATTCGAGCCTCATGTGGAGGTCGTAGAGGGTGGCGGAGGAGAGGCCGGCTTCGAAGAGGCTCTCTCCCACGCGTTCCTTGAGCTTCGCAAGGCCGCGCGCCTTCGTCGAATTTATGCGGAGCTGCGCATCTACGAAGCGGCTCATGTATTCGCCGCGTTTGTCCGGCTCTTCGTCCATGAGGCGTTCGAGCGTCTTTCCTGCTATGAATTCCGATACTATCGCCCATTTGCCTTCGGCTTTCGTCACTTCGAGTATCTTCGGCACGTCGAGGCCCGTTTCCTCGATTTTCGCGTGCGTCGCCGCTTCCGCCAGTATTCTGCTTTTCGCGTACTCGTCCCCGAATACCTTGACGCACAGGTTCCCGTCGCGGTAGACGGTTTTCGACGTACGGACGGCTATTATCCTTTCAAGCTTCATCTCCGCGTCCCCTCCTATTTACCGTAGTAGGCTTTGAGGTACATCTCTTTTATCTCGGACATCAGCGGATAGCGCGGGTTCGCCCCGGTGCACTGGTCGTCGAAGGCCTGCTCGGTCATTTCGTCGAGCGTCGCAAGGAAGTCCTCTTCTGCTATGCCGTAGTCCTTTATCGTCTTTTTTATGCCGACGCGCTCTTTGAGGCCGTTCACCGCGGCGACGAGGCTTTCAAGCTTTTCTTCGTCCGTCCGTCCCGCAAGGCCGAGATAGTCCGCGACTTCTGCGTAGCGCGCGAGTGTGTGCGGGTAGGCGTACTGCGGGAAGGTCCCCATCTTCGCCGGCACTTCGGCGGCGTTGAATCTCAGTACATATTCTATCATCAGCGCGTTGGCGACGCCGTGGGGCAGATGGTGGAAGGCTCCGAGCTTGTGCGCCATCGAGTGGCAGACGCCGAGGAAGGCGTTGGCGAAGGCCATGCCGGCCATCGTCGCGGCGTGCGCCATTTTTTCGCGCGCGACGGGGTCGTTCGGGCCGTCGTCGTAGGCGCGCGGCAGGTAGTCGAATATCGAGCGCAGCGCGCGGAGCGCCATCGAGTCGGTGAATTCCGTCGCCATCACCGAGGCGTAGGCTTCAAGCGCGTGCGTTACTGCGTCGATGCCGGAGGCCGCGGTCAGCCCCTTCGGCGCGTTCATCATCATGTCCGCGTCGACTATCGCCATGTGCGGCATCAGTTCGTAGTCGGCGAGAGGGTATTTGACGCCGCTCTTTTCGTCTGTGATTACTGCGAAGGGTGTGGCTTCGGAGCCGGTTCCGGCGGATGTCGGGACTGCTATGAAGTACGCCTTTTCTCCCATCTTCGGGAAGGTGTAGACGCGTTTCCTGATGTCCGCGAAGCGCATCGCCATGTCCATGAAGTCCGCCTCGGGATGCTCGTAGAGCACCCACATGATTTTGCCCGCGTCCATCGCGGAGCCGCCGCCCACCGCTATTATGCAGTCGGGGCCGAAGTCCGTCATCGCCTTCGCGCCTTCGCGCGCGCAGGCGAGCGTCGGGTCGGGAGCGACGTCGAAGAATGTCGCGTGCTTTATACCCATTTCGTCGAGGCGGTCGGTTATCATCTTGGTGTAGCCGTTGTTGTAAAGGAAGGTGTCCGTGACGATGAATACCTTCTTTTTGCCGAGGACTTCCTTGAGCTCGCGCAGCGCGACGGGCAGGCAGCCCTTCTTTATATATGTCTTCTGCGGCGTGCGGAACCAGAGCATATTCTCTCTCCTTTCGGCGACGGTTTTGATGTTGAGCAGGTGCTTCACGCCGACGTTCTCCGAGACGGAGTTCCCGCCCCACGAGCCGCAGCCGAGCGTGAGCGACGGTGTCGTATTGAAGTTGTAGACGTCGCCTATGCCGCCCTGAGACGAGGGCGTGTTGACGAGGACGCGGCCCGTCTTCATGTGCGCCTTGAAGTAGTCGAGCTTTTCACGCTCCGTCACTGCGTTGAGGTAGACCGCCGAAGTGTGGCCGAAGCCGCCGTCCGCGACGAGGCGCTCCGCCTTCGCTACGGCGTCCCTGAAGTCCGCGGCGCGGTACATTGCAAGCACGGGCGAGAGCTTTTCATGCGCGAACTCCTCGCTTATGTCTACGCTCTCTACTTCGCCGATGAGTATCTTCGTGCTCTCCGGGACTTCGACGCCGGCCATAGCCGCTATCTTGTGCGCCTTCTGTCCGACTATCGCGGCGTTCAGCGCGCCGTTGACGATTATCGTCTTGCGCACGCGCTCCGTCTCCTCCCTGTCGAGGAACCAGCATCCGCGCGCGGCGAACTCCGCGCGGACTTTGTCATAAATCGAATCTACCGCTATGACGGACTGCTCGGAGGCGCATATCATGCCGTTGTCGAAAGTTTTTGAATGAATGATTGAGTTGACGGCGACCAGCACGTCCGCGCTCTCGTCGATGACTGCGGGCGTGTTTCCCGCGCCGACGCCGAGCGCCGGTTTTCCGCTGGAGTATGCGGCTTTCACCATTCCCGGCCCGCCCGTTGCGAGTATCAGGTCAGCGCCGCGCATGACGGCGTTCGTCAGTTCGAGCGACGGAACGTCTATCCACGCGATGATACCCTCGGGCGCTCCAGCCGCGACCGCCGCGTCGAGAATCGTCTTTGCCGCAAGAATCGTGGAGTTCTTCGCACGCGGGTGTGGGCTGATGATCATTCCGTTGCGCGTCTTGAGCGCGAGCAGCGTCTTGAAAATAGCCGTCGAAGTCGGGTTCGTCGTCGGGATGACGGCGGCGATAACGCCGACAGGCTCGGCTATCTTCTGCGTGCCGAACTCCCTGTCTTCTTCGATGACGCCGCAGGTTTTTACATTTTTGTAGTAGTTGTAGATGTACTCGGCGGCGAAGTGGTTTTTGAAAATCTTGTCTTCGAGCACGCCCATTCTGGTTTCCTCGACCGCGGCCTTCGCTAGCGGAATACGCGCCCTGTTCGCCGCCGTCGCGGCTGCGAGGAAGATTCTGTCTACTTCCTCCTGCGTATAAAGGGCGAATTTTCTCTGCGCTTCGCGCACCTCGGCCATCCTGGCCTCCAGCGTTTCAAGGCTGTCGACTATCATCGAGCTTTTCTCCTGTTCCATACGTCACACTCCCGTCCAGTCATGCACGGACGCAAATCTGCCGCGCTCTTTTTAGTGAAAAAAATCTCAAATTCACCGAGGAAGATGATAGCGGAGAAAACGGCGGAGCAGAAGAGACGAAAAACGGCATATCATTATGCTAATATCGATATAGTATTATCTATAATGGCTGGCGGCGCGGCGCGGAAATTCCGCGTTTGTGCGTGCGGCGCGCCGTTTGACAGTGAAAAACGAAACTGCTATCTTTTAACGCGGAATTTTAGACGAAACGGATGAAAGGAGGCGGCGGCTGTGGCCGGAGAGAACGGGCAGGCGCGCCACGGGGCGGCGGCTATTGATGAACTCGCGGCGAATATGCCGAAGGAAGATTCCTTCGGGCAGGTAGCCTCCGTCTTTCAGCAGATTTCCGACTGCACGCGGCTGCGGATTCTGTGGCTGCTCTGCCATACGACTGCGAGCGTCGGCGCGATCGCGCGCGCCGTCGGCATGAGCGACTCCGCCGTGTCGCACCATCTGCGCGTCCTGCGCGCGGACGGCCTCGTGAGCGCGAAGCGCAGCGGCAAAGAGGTATACTACACGCTCGCCGCGAGCGACAAAGCGCGGCTTCTGCACCGCACCATCGACGCGATGTTCGAGATAGCCTGTCCGAGCGGGGACGACTGAGACAATCAGAGATAAAAATATAAAACGAGGGCGCGTCCGCGGGGGAGCGCCCTCGTATTATAAAAGCAGATAAAAACCGGCGGGGAGCCGAAGCCCTCCGCCGTTTCGTAATTTGCCCTCTGCGTTACGCTATCGCCTTTGCGACTATCGCACGCGCCTCTTCGTTGATTTTTGCAAGATGTTCCTCGCCCTTGAAGCTCTCGGCGTAGATTTTATAGATGTCTTCGGTGCCGGAGGGGCGCGCGGCGAACCAGCCGTTCTCCGTCGTCACCTTGAGGCCGTCGATCGGCGCTCCGTTGCCCGGCGCGTTGGTCAGCTTCGCCGTTATCTTCTCGCCCGCTAGCGTCTCGGCGGTTACGTCGGCTGGGGAAAGTTTCTTTAATTTGTCCTTCTCCTCGCGCGTCGCGGGCGCGTCCTTGCGCGAGTAGCAGGGGCAGCCGTAGCGCGCCGTCATCGCGTCGTAGAGCTCCGAGGGGCTCTTGCCCGTTACGGCGGTGATTTCGGCGGCGAGCAGGCTCATGATGAAGCCGTCCTTGTCGGTGCTCCAGACGCTGCCGTCCATGCGCAGGAAGGACGCGCCGGCGCTCTCCTCGCCTCCGAAGGCGAGCGAGCCGGAGAGCAGTCCGTCGACGAACCATTTGAAGCCGACGGGGACTTCATAGATTTTGCGCCCGACACCGGCCGCGGCGCGGTCTATGATGGAGCTTGAAACGAGCGTCTTGCCGGTCATCGCGCCGGCGCTCCAGAGCGGCCTGTGCGTGAAGAGATACTCGACGGCGACTGCGAGATATGCGTTCGGCTTCATCAGTCCGGCCTTCGTCACGATGCCGTGGCGGTCGTAGTCGGGGTCGTTGCCGAAGGCCACGTCATATTTGTCTTTGAGCGCGACGAGCTTCGCCATCGCCCACGGCGACGAGCAGTCCATGCGCACCTTGCCGTCGTGGTCGAGCGGCATGAATCCGAAGGTCGGGTCCACAGTTTTGTTGACGACCTCGATGTTGAGGCCGTATTTTTCGGCTATCGGCTCCCAGAAATATATGCCGGAGCCGCCGAGCGGGTCGGCGCCTATCTTGAGGCCCGAGGCCGCTATCGCCTCCATCTTTATAATCTCGCCGAGGCCCGCGACGTAGCCCTGCACGTAGTCGATGAAGCCGACGTTCGGCGCTTTGACGGCGCGCTCGAAGGGAACGCGCTTCACGTCCTTCAGCCCGCCAGCGAGGATTTCGTTGGCGCGGTTCTCAATCCACTTCGTCACGTCCGTCCCGGCTGGGCCGCCGCTCGGCGGGTTGTATTTGAAGCCGCCGTCCGACGGAGGGTTGTGCGAAGGCGTTATGACGACGCCGTCGGCCGTCGTGCCGTGCTTCGCGGCGTTCCACGTCAGTATCGCGTGCGAAATAACCGGCGTCGGCGTATAGGTGAAGCCCTCCTGCATACGCAGCTCCACGCCGTTCGCGGCGAAGACCTCGGCCGCCGTGCGCAGCGCCGCCTCGGAGAGCGCGTGCGTGTCCATGCCCATGAAGAGCGGCCCTGCGATGCCTTTTCCGGCGCGGTACTCGCAAATCGCCTGAGAAATCGCCGCTATGTGGTCCTCGTTGAAGCTGCGCTTCAGCGACGTGCCGCGGTGGCCGGACGTGCCGAAGGCGACGCGCTGGTCTTTCTCTCCGGCGTCCGGGTGTTCTGTGTAGTAGGCCGTCATCAGCCTCGGGATGTTGATCTCTGGACGTGTTTCCATCTGATGTCCCCCTGCCTGTTTTATGTTGATTCCTTGCTGTGTCTATAATAGCTCAATTTTCCGATTTTTGCGATTTTACGTCCCTTGTCACGCAAAACGTTACAAAGCCGTCGTCTTTTTCGTCATTGTTACGTAGTTCACTATTTTGTTATATTGCAGCAAGTGATTGGGTTTTATATTTCTGGCAGAAAAAGGAGGAAAACTATGAAGCTGGAAATTGGAAAATTCATGGTCAAGGACATAGTCTTTGGCGACAAGACGGCTTACGCGAACGGCGTTCTTACCGTAGATAAGGACGACGCTCTCGCGTGCGTCCGCGAGGACAAGCACATCACCGACGCCGATCTCAGGATCGTGCATCCCGGCGATATGGTGAGGCTCTGCCCCGTTAAGGATTCTGTTGAGTTCCGCTGCAAGGTCAGCGGCGGAGAAGGCGCCTATCCCGGCGTAACCTCGCCGCTCGGACAGGCGGGCATGGGAAGAACGCACGTCCTCGACGGCGTTTCGCTCCTTTCCGTCGGCAAGCACTGGGGCGGATTCCAGGACGGACTTCTCGACATGGGCGGCCCCTACCAGCACTACACGATCTGGGGCGATATGCCGAACCTCGTCCTCATCGCCGACACCGACGAGCTTGACGAGCAGCGCGAGCAGCAGAAGCGCAACCACGCTATCCGCTGGGCGACGCTCCGCCTCGCCGAGCACATCGCCGAGTGCGTGCGCGACATGGAGCCGGAAGAGATAGACACCTACGAGCTGCCGCCGCTTGCCGAGCGCAGCGAAGAGGTCAAGAAGCTCCCCGGCGTCGTCTACGTTCTCCAGCCGCAGACGCAGATGGAAGCCCTCGGCTACAACACGCTCATCTACGGATGGGACGGCAACAGAATGCTCCCGACGCTCATGCATCCGAACGAGCTCCTCGACGGATGCCTCGTCTCCGGCAGCTTCATGCCGAGCTCCTCGAAAATCTCCACCTACGAGTTCTCGACGAACCCGATGCTCAAGCGCCTCTACGCCGAGCACGGCAAGACCATCAACTTCCTCGGCGTCATCATGTCGACGCTGAACCCGAAGATGGAAGAGAAGCAGCGCTGCGTACAGATCGCGGGCCAGATAGCGGTCGCGATAGGCGCGCAGGGCGCGGTCGTCGCCGAAGAAGGCTACGGCAACCCCGACGTCGACTACACCGCGATGCTCGTCGAACTTGAGCGCCTCGGCATCAAGACGATCGGTCTCTCCGACGAGGCCACCGGACGCGACGGCGCTTCGCAGCCGCTCGTTTCGATGAACCCCGCCACCGACGCCCTCGTCACCACCGGAAACGTCTCGCAGTTCTACGAGATGCCCGCGATGGAGGTCATCGGAGAACTCGAAGCGCTCGCGCGCGACGGAAACTCCGGCGGCTGGGAAGGCTGCATCAACCCCGACGGCAGCTGCGTAATGGAGAACAACGGTATGTTCTGCGCCAACCACATCAGCGGCTACTCGCGCAGAAGCTGCGCCGATTTCTAAGGAGGACTGCAAAATATGAAAGCTATACATTATATCAACCAGTTCTTCGGACAGGTCGGCGGTGAAGACGCGGCGGACAGCAAACCGATATTCCACGAGGGTATAATCGGCTGCTCGATGATGCTCAACGGCATGATGCCGGACGTCGAAGTCACGAACACCATCGTCTGCGGCGACAACTACATCACCAACCACACCGAAGAGGCGCTTAAAGAAATCTTCGCTTGGCTCGACGGCAAGCAGTTCGATATGTTCTTCGCCGGCCCTGCCTTCATGGCCGGACGCTACGGCGTCGGCTGCGGCATCATCTGCAAGGCCGTCAAAGAGCGCTACAACGTCCCCGTCTTCAGCTCGATGAACGAAGAGAACCCCGGCGTCGCCGAATACAGGACGGAGTTCCCCATCTTCAAGGGCGGACGCAAGGCGACCTTCATGAAGGACGACCTCACCGTTATGGCTAAATACGCCGAAAAGGTCGCGAAGGGCGAGCAGCTCCTGCCCGCGGCTGAGGAAGGCTACTTCCCGCGCGGAATCCGCAGCGAGATCCCGGCTCCCGGAAACGTCATGGCCGCCGACCGCGTCATCGACATGCTCGTCAAGAAGCTCAACGGCGAGCCCTTCCAGACCGAGCTCGTCATCCCGAAGACCGACAAGGTCCCGCCGGCAGCGGCCGTCAAGGATCTCAGCCAGTGCACGATAGCGCTCGTCTCCTCGAGCGGCGTCGTACCCCTCGACAACCCCGACCACATCCAGAGCGCTTCCGCTCAGAAGTGGGGCAAATACAACATCGCCGGAAAGGACTGCCTGCCATCGACCGAATTCAAGACGATTCACGCCGGATTCGACCCCGCGGCTATGTGCGCCGTTCCCGACCGCGGAGTTCCCGTGGACGCGATGCGCTTCTTCGAGAAGCAGGGCAAATTCAAGAAACTCTACGACTACTACTATGTAACAGTCGGGACCGGAACCACGCAGAACTTCGCCGCCAAGTTCGGTAAGGAAATCGCCGCCGAGCTGCACGCCGCTGGAGTCGACGCCGTGGTCCTCACAGCCACCTGAGGAACCTGTACTCGTTGCGGTGCAACGATGGCCAGAGAAATCGAGCGTACAGGAATCCCCGTCGTCGTTATGTGCAACCTTCTCGACGTCGCCAAGACGGTCGGCTCCAACAGGATAGTCCCGACGGTTTCCGTCCCCTATCCGCTCGGAGACCCGAACCTTTCGAAAGAAGAAGAGTGGACGCTCCGCACCCACCGTGTGGAAGTCGCGCTCGACGCCCTCACGAAAGAAGTCGAGGGTCCGACCGTATTCAAAATATAAACGGTACATCCGCCGGAGAGCGACGCATTCCTCCGCCCTCCGGCGGCTTTTCGTTCCTCAGTGTTGTGAAAGGAGTAACTTTTAGCCATGGCAAGCAACAGCTCTGCAACTAAGAGCAATTCCGTATACATAGTTTCTCTCGTGATTACCATCGCCGTCGTCGCCTGGGGCCTCGTTTCCCCGGACAGCTTCGGCGCGTTCGCAAAGGCGCTCAACGGCGGCCTTACAAAATACTACGGCTGGGGTTATCTGCTTACGATGAACATCTTCGTCGCATTCTGCCTCTTCATCGGATGCAGCCGCTTCGGCAAAATGCGCCTCGGCCCCGAGGATTCCCGCCCCGAGTACAGCAACCTCTCGTGGGTCGCGATGCTCTTCTCTGCCGGTATGGGCGTCGGCCTCGTCTTTTACGGAGCCGCCGAGCCGCTCTTCTACTTCGGCTCGACCCCGCTCGGCGCTGAGCCCGGCTCCATCCAGGCCGCGCGCGACGCTATGCAGATAACGGTCTTCCACTGGGGACTCCATCCCTGGGCCGGATACTCCGTCATCGCCCTTCCGCTCGCTTACTACCAGTTCCGCCACAACGCGCCCGGACTTATAAGCACGATCTTCATCCCGCTCGTCGGTGAGGAGCGCGTGCGCGGCGCCTTCGGAAAGACCGTCGACATCCTCGCGATATTCGCGACGCTCGCCGGACTTACGACCTCGCTCGGCCTCGGAACTCTCCAGCTCAACAGCGGACTGAAAGAACTCTTCGGCATCCCGCAGACGACGATAGTGCAGCTCTTAATCATCGCCTTCCTCGTATTCCTCTACACCGGCTCTGCGGTGCTCGGCATAGACAAGGGAATCAAGTTCGTCGCCGACTGGAACATCCGCATCTGCTTCGTCATCATGGCGGCGCTCTTCTGCGTCGGCCCGACGCTTGCGATACTCAACTCGACGGTCATGAGCTTCGGCGACTATGTCAGCGGCCTCATCAAGGAATCCTTCATGACCGCGCCTTACGGCGGCGGCTACGAGGATCACCTCCGCAACTGGACGCTCTACTACTGGGCCTGGTGGATTGCGTGGGCGCCCTTCTCCGGCTCCTTCATCGCGCGTATCTCGCGCGGACGCACGATCCGCGAGTTCATCGCCGGCGTCCTCATCGTCCCCGCGCTCGGAAGCCTCACCTGGTTCGGCATCTTCGGAACCTCCGCGCTTAAGCTCGAGCTCGTCGACAAAATCAACATCTCCGCCGCGGTCCTTCAGGACATCTCGGTCGGTATATTCAAGATGTTCCTCAACTACACGGGCGGCTTTGCAATGTCCGTTCTCATGCTCGTGCTCATCGTGACCTTCTTCGTCACCTCGGCGAACTCCGGCACCTACGTCCTCTCGATGTACTCGACGGACGGCTCGCTGAACCCGCCGAAGAGCAAGATGTTCGTCTGGGGCATCCTCATGGGCGCTCTCGCTATGGTTCTTCTTCTCACCGGCGGACTTCAGAACCTCCAGACCGTTTCGCTCGCCGCGGCCATGCCCTTCTCGCTGATCATGGTCTGCTCGTGCGTCGCGTTCTATAAGGTCCTTCTCAGCGAAGAGAAGAAAGCGCAGCAGAAGTAAAAAAATAAAAGGGGAAGGAAAGACTGATGGAGCAGGAACTGCTTTTGTTTGAAGACAAATTCCCATGCTGGGACGAAGAGACGGTAGCCCTCGCGGGCGGAGACGCCGCTTCGCTCTGCGAGCTTGAGGAGCGCGGCCTGCTCGCCGAGGCGGGGAACGGCTACGTCCTCACCGCAGAAGGTGAGAAAAAACGCGTGGAGCTCGCTGAGGAATCTTTCCTTCCCGTCTCGCCGATAGGCGAATTCAACGCGGAGAAGGCGCTCTGGAACAACCGCTTCTATCATCTGATGGACTGCCGCGCCTTCACCTCGCTCTTTCCGCTGGGGCTGAAAGAGTACACGGTAGACGAAACCCTGCCCTTCGCGCCCGCGCTCTCGCGCAAAGAGCTCTGGACGCGCGAGGAAGGAAAGACGCGCTATATATGGCCCGAGCATAAGCTCGTGAAGTCCTTCCTCAAACGCTTCCCTGACTGGGGCGTTGCGACGCGCGGCAAGCCGGTGCCTGGACAGGCGGCTATGGACGAATGGCTTGCCGAGAGCGGCGCGCAGGCCGGCGCGGTTAACTTCAACCTCGTGCTGCGCGGACGCTACGACTTCCAGGCCTACCGTGGGCTTGAAAGGCTGCCCGACGATATATTCCATCTGAAAGACGCGGACAGGTTCTTCTTCCTGCGCACCTCGGACAAAACGCCAGAGGACATATACGACGCCATTGGAAGGCTGCACCTCTTCATGCTCAACCAGCGGCGCGTCTACGTCCCCGGCTACGCCGATGTCGACGCGATGGATCTGGAGAACTGGACGATGCTAGTGCTCGCCGCCGATACGGAGGCGGAGCTCGAAGAAGTCGCCGCGCGTTATTCCGCAGACGGTCAGAACCTCATCGCGCCGGCGATGCCGCTCTACATCATTGGGACGAGCGTCGAGCGGCTGCGCCGCGTGCACGAGCCGAAGGCGGGCCACTACGACTGGTTCGACGAGGACACCGTGCACATCGTTCGCGCCGACGAAAACATATAGCCCCTAAACGATTTCCCTTTCAGCCTGCGCTTCCGCGCGGGCTGATTTTTTATGGCGCAGGCGCTGAAAAACGGGTATTATTATCTCAGGCGTGCGTTGGCTCGATGCGCTTCGCGCGCGGCTCTTTTCGTCGTTTTGCGGCTTTATCAAAAAATATACGTGGGGAGGAATCATCATGGAGAAGAACATCACGAAGGAAGAAATTCTCGAATTTACGCGGGCGAAGGGAGCCGACGTCTGCGGCATAGCGGACCTGACCGCCGCCGCGGATTTCGTGCGCGCGACATACGGCGGTTCCTTCGCGGAATATCCGCGCGCCGTGTCGTTCGCGCTCTTTTTCCCGAAAGAGGTCGTCAACGAGCAGCTTAACGGGCCGACGCGGAACTACGAGACCATCTATCTGATGCTGAACCGCGAGATAGAGCGCATCAGCACTGCCGTCGCGATAAAGCTCCAGCGCGCGGGATGGCGCGCATATCCGCTCGACGCGACGGACTACCGTCCTACGGCGCACCCCGAAAAGCTCCACTACGCCGTCGCGGCGGCGGACGAGGCGGGCGAGAAGCTGCCGAAGCTGGGCTTTGAGATAATCGACGTGTTCAGCCACAGGCTCGCCGCGGCGCACGCGGGGCTCGGCTGGATAGGGAAGAGCTGCTGCCTCGTCAATCCGGAGGTCGGGCCGCGGCTGCGCCTCGGAACGGTGCTCACAGACGCGCCCTTCGAGCCGGACTCTCCGATTGAGAACCGCTGCGGCTCGTGCCGCAGCTGCATAGACGCGTGCCCCGCGCACGCGCTTCACGGGCGCGCCTTCGACGAGAGGGACCCGCTCTCCGCGCGCATAGACGTGCAAAAATGCTACGACTTCTTCGACAAGGTGGAGGCGGTCTACGGAATAGGCATCTGCGGCCTCTGCCTCGGCTCCTGCCCGTGGGG
>DVKA01000064.1 GCA_018716365.1 Candidatus Caccocola faecipullorum | reverse complement strand
CGACGGCTATATGCTCGCCTCGCCGGTGCGCCGCGAAGCGGCGGCGGAGTGAGATACGCGCGCTAATAGATAAGGAAGTGCAATGAAATGAAGGACTTCATAAAATTTCTGCGGCTCGACTCGCTCTGCGGACAGCTCGTCGCGATAGCGGTGCTGAGCCTCGCGGCGCTCCAGTGCGTCAACTATTACGCCGTCTACTCGATTCAGCAGTCCTACGCTGGCGAGTTTCTAGCCGTGGGTCACGACTACCTCGCCTCCGTCTGCCAGGCGCTCGCGCATATGAGCGCGGCGGAGCGCGAGGAATACCTCGCCTCGCTCGACAGGTCGCGCGTCGCGCTGGAAAAGCCCTTCCGCTTCCGCGCAGCCGAAGCGCCGGAATGGGAGACGGAGACAGATTACTACAAATCCGTGCTCGCGCGCGAGGCCGTTACGGAAATTCTGACGCGGGCGGGAATCCCTCCGCGCGACGTTCGCGCGCGCGTGCTATACAAGGACGCGCCCGAGGCATCGTCGCCGCGCTACGCTGGCTACGTCTTCCCGATGATGCAGATGTTCGTGCAGTCCGCGGACGGAAGCTGGTTTGAACTCTCGCAGCCGCTCTCCGTCACCGACAGGCGGCTGATATGGCGGCAGAGGATTTTCATAATGCTTGAGTCGCTGATATGCTCCGCCGTCGTCATCATATTCATCGTGCGCGCAATGCTGCCGCTGAACAAACTCGGCAAGGAGGTCGAACGATTCGGCGCTAACCCCGAGACGGCTTCGCCTCTGCCGGAGCGCGGAAATTACGAAGTGCGCGAGGTGGCGCGCTCGTTCAACAAAATGCTCGCGCGCGTGCAGCGCAGCCTCGCCGAGCGCAACAACATGCTCGAAGCGATGGGCCACGACCTGCGCACGCCGCTCGCGCGAGTGCAGCTCCGGCTCGACGCGGTGGAGCCGCCGGCGCTGCGCGAAAAATTAGCCGCAAACATAGAAGAAATCCGCTCGATAATCGAGCAGGGGCTGGAGCTTGCGCGCAGCCTGCGCACGACGGAAAAGGCCGTGCCGATGGAGGCCGCGGCCTTCGTCGAAAGCATAGCCGACGACATGGCGGCGGACGGCGGCGCGGTGTCGTTCACGGACAACGCGGAAGGCCCGCTGCTCATAGCGGCGCGCCCGACGTGCCTGCGCCGCGCCGTCGAAAACCTCGCGTGCAACGCGCTCAAGTACGCGGGCGGCGCGGAGCTATCCGTCGAACGGCGCGGCGAAAGCGTGATAATCCGCGTCGAGGACCGCGGCCCGGGAATCCCGCCAGAGCTTCTCGAAAAGGTCTTCGAACCCTACTTCCGCGTAGAAGGCTCGCGCAGCCGCGGAACTGGCGGCACGGGCCTCGGCCTCACGATAGCGCGCAACATGGTGCTCCTCAACAACGGCTCCCTGACGCTCGAAAACCGCGAGGGCGGCGGCCTGCGCGCGGTGATAACCCTGCCCGCGCTAAAGATGGCGAAAATCGGAGAAATCCGAAGCTAGAGGCTTGTCTTAGACGACGCTCTAAGAATTAGCATAAATCAGGCGAAAGAACAAAACAGGAGCAATTCGGGAAAAGCGCACGGCGCTTGTCCGCTGTTGGCGCTTTGCCCGAAGAAAGGAGAACGAAATGAAAATGAGAAAAATTTTTGCGTTTACGGCTGCCGCCGCGATTTTCGCGGCGCTCGGATTTTCGGCGGAAGCGGCGCGCGCCGCGGAAGCTCCGCTCGCGGGAGACAAGAAAGCGCTCGTCGTCTACTTCTCAAAGACGGGCAACACGCAGGGCGTCGCGGAGACGGTCGCGAAGCTCACGGGCGCGGATATATTCCGCTTGGAAACCGTCGAGCCCTACCCCGACGACTACCACACGTCGACCGAGGTCGCAAAGCGCCAGCTTGAGGAAAACGCGCGCCCCGCGCTCAAAGCCGTGCCGCAGGATCTCGCGCGGTACGACGTGATATTCCTCGACCACCCCGTCTGGTGGCACACCATACCGACGCCCGTCATGACCTTCCTCGAAGGCGCGAAGCTCGCGGGTAAAACGATAATCCCCTTCTGCACGCACGGCGGCGGAGGCGCGGACGAGAGCGCGGCGGCGATACGTAAGCTCGCTCCGAGCGCTGCGGTGCTCGACGATAAAGAGTTCTACGGCGGTGCGTCGGAGGACGAAGTAGCGGAATGGCTCGCGGGACTGAAATAACGGCGCGCGGTGGAGTTTCAAGATTTATCGGAGGAATGGCGAAATGAAAGTAATGCTCGTAAACGGAAGCCCGCATAGGGACGGGACGACAAACGCGGCGCTCGGCGTAATCGCGGAGCAGCTCGGCAAAGAGGAAGTCGCAAGCGAAATTTTCTGGCCCGGCGCGAAGCCCATATCGGGCTGCATAGGCTGCATGGCCTGCGCGAAGCTCGGCAAGTGCGTCATCGAGGGAGACCGCGTCAACGAATTTGTCGAAGTCGCAGAGAAGGCGGACGGCTTCATCTTCGGCACGCCGACGCACTACGCGGCGGACGCGGGACACATCACATCGTTCATGCACCGCGCGTTCTACTCCGATTTCAGAGGACGCGGCGGCTCGGCCCTGCGCCTCAAGCCCGCCGCGGCGGTCGCGGTCGCGCGCCGTGCGGGAGCGGTTCCCGCATTCGACCAGCTCAACAGGATGTTTACGATATGCGAGATGCCAATCGTCTCCTCGCGTTACTGGAACGTCGCCTTCGGCCATAACGGCGAGGAGCTGATGCAGGACGCGGAAGGGCTGTGGACGCTGCGCACGCTCGCGCGGAACATGGCCTTTTTCCTAAAGTGCATC